>NZ_JARVII010000028.1:0-33607 GCF_029813755.1 Ottowia cancrivicina
GTCGTACTCCTCATCAAACAAAGCAAATTACTTAAAGTTTATTGAAACTGTTGCGCAATGGCAATGATTTGTATCAACAGCATCAGGGTCTTGAACGCACAAAAACGCATGAGCGAGGCCAGAAAGCAAGGATTAGCAGCAATTCCCATTCATAATCGCGCCCTTTCACGCCTGCCGCAGACGTGAAAGGCGGGCCAATAGCCTGTTGCGCAAGGCGCACAAAATTTCCAAAACCACATGGGCGAGCCGGTTTTTAATTAAAAACGATTCTTGTTTGGTGTACACTCCCGCCCATCGACGCGATTGATGCCGCGCGCATCAGCCCAGTCATCCAGATCATCGTGGGAGACATCGGGGCAGCCAGCCTTGATGTCGTTTAGCTAGCCAGTGGTTCCGGCGTGCCGGTTCCAGTTAGCCAAGCTTTTTTTGCCAGGGGCGCTCTCCAGAGCGCCCTTTGTCGTTTCTGGGCGTCATATCCGGGCGCAGCGTTTTCCCACTTCTCCACTTCTCTTTTCCCGGAACGATTCCATGCGCCTGTCCGCTCCATCCCGCTCTCTGCCCGTGGCGCCCTGCTTTTCTGCACCGTTTGCCACTGCGGGCCGCGCTCATTCCCGGCAGGAGCAAGCCACGCCAGCCAGCAAGCCCCAGCGCGAAGTGGCGCGAAAAGCGCGGTTTCGGAAGCTCTTGTGGCGCACAAATCCTCGTTGGTCACTACACCCCTCTGCGGTTTGCGTCTTGCGCTCATTGCGACCGGCTCCCTTTTCTCTCGCAGCCAGACCTTGAACCTGTTCTGAAATTCAAAAACTTCCGAATTGGCTGTGCCAGATATTGCGCCAGCGCCTTTTCAATACGTCACGCTGGCACCCTGCGGCGTCGGCATGCCTATGTGAAATCACGCATCCATAGACGGCAAATTGCAGAAGCCGGCCCGCCTGATGTTATCGTCACTCTTTTTCAACCCCAGGAAAAGGCCATGAAAAAACTACTGACCGCAGCGTTGCTTGCTCCATTGACCGCTTTCGCACACGGCATCTGGATCAGCCCGCATTACGGCGAGATGGGCATCGTCTATGGCATGGGCTATGCCGACGACGCCTACGCGCCGCAGAAAGTGCGCTTTGTCAAAGGCTATACCACAAACTTCAAGCCAGCCAGCGTGGGAATAAAAGCCCATGAAAAGCACAGCACCGTGCAGGCTGCCGCCGATGCCGCCGTTCTCACCGCATTTTTCGATAACGGCTATTGGGAAAAAGACCCGAATGGCAAATGGAAGGAAGTGGAAAAAAGCGCCATCAGCAAACCTGCCGATACATCCACCTCGCTCAAATACAACATTACCCTTCTGAAGCCATATCAGGGCCGCATGCAGCCTTTTGACCTGCCCGTGCAAATCATTCCCGGCATTGACCCTTCCACGCTGAAGCAGGGCGAATCACTGCCCGTGACTGTTTATGTCGAAGGCAAGCCGCAGGCGGGCATAGAAATCACCGCTGATTACATCAATGATTTCGCCAACCGCGTGAAAACAGATGAAAAGGGGCAGGCCGTTCTGACTGTGCGCAACGCAGGCCATAATGTGGTGGCCGCGCTGATCAATCACCCCACGCCGCAAAATGAACACGCGCATTTGCAGCGCAATGTCGCCACTTTGTCTTTCAAATCGGCCAAATAATCTTCTTCGACTGTGAGAACGCCATGCTCCCGTGGCGTTTTCGCTCCCCCGCCATTTCAGTTCATTCGCCAGGCAAGCAGGCGATGAATGAGTGGCGCGCGGGGCCGGTTTTATAGCGCTGAAAGAGCAGGCATCTTGCTCCTTTATCCATAGCATAGGGTCTTAGTGGAATTTGCGCTAGACGGCATTTAGACCCCGCCAAATTTGCTCCTGTTTTTGCGCCCTCTCAGCCTGCGGACTGCCTGAGGGCGTCAGTGGAGAAGCATCACTGCCCCATCACCAGCGGCACGCCTGCAAAGGGCTTGCCCACGGTTTCAGGGAAAGTTTCTTCGTCAAAGACGATGTCGCCATTTTCGTCGGCCACGCCGGTGGTTTTCAGGTTTTTGAAGTCAAACAGGCTGGCATCCATCAAATGCGATGGAACGGCGTTTTGCAGCGCGGTGAACATGGTTTCCAGGCGGCCCGGGTATTTTTTATCCCATTCGCGCAGCATTTGGCCGACCATTTTGCGCTGCATGTTTTCCTGGCTGCCGCACAAATTGCAGGGAATAATGGGAAACTGCCGGTGCTCGGCCCAGCGGATCAAATCATTTTCAGCCACATAGGCCAATGGGCGGACCACGATGAATTCGCCATTATCACTGGTGAGTTTGGGCGGCATGCCCTTGAGTTTGCCGCCGAAAAACATGTTCAGGAAAAAGGTTTGCAGCATGTCGTCGCGGTGGTGGCCCAGCGCGATTTTGTTGCAGCCCAGGCGGCGCGCCACGCTGTAGAGAATGCCCCGGCGCAGGCGCGAACACAGGCTGCAAGTGGTTTTGCCCTCGGGAATTTTGGCTTTGACGATGCTGTAGGTGTCTTGCGCTTCAATATGGAAAGGCACGCCCGCCTGCGTGAGATAGGCGGGCAATACTTCTTCGGGAAAACCGGGCTGCTTCTGGTCCAGATTGACGGCCACCAGCTCAAATGGCACGGGCGCGCGCTGGCGCAGTTTCATCAGAATATCGAGCAGGCCGTAGCTGTCTTTGCCGCCTGACATGCAAACCATGACGCGGTCGCCTTTTTCAATCATGTTGAAATCGCCGATGGCCTGGCCTACCTGGCGGCAAAGGCGTTTTTCGAGCTTGTTGGCTTCAAAAGCCTGTTTGTCGTGGGAATTCATTTTGTCCTTGTGCATGAAAACGGATTGAAACGGGGCGGGCGAATATAGCGAAAAAGCCTTTTTGCCGTAACGGGCGGCGCATTGCCGCTGCCTACCACTGCCCCGTTTGCATGCGCAGCGCCACTTCGCAGTCGTCAAAAATTTCGAGTTTGGCGATTTTCACGCGCACGCCCAGCACGCCGGGCAGCATCAGCAGGCGCTGGCTGAGCTTGCCAATCAGCGTCTCCAGCAGGTTCACATGCTCGGCGGTGCATTCGTCAATGATGATTTGGCGCACCTTGCGGTAGTCGAGCACGTGGGTGATGTCGTCGTCTTGCGGGCGCAAGGGCTGGGGGCCGAGGTTGAGTTCGGCATCCACCTGAATGGGCTGGGGCGTGTTGATTTCATGCGCCAGGATGCCCAGGCTGGCGGCAAAGCGCAGCCCGGTGAGCGTGAGCAGGCGCTGGCCCATATCAGGCCGCGCAGCAGGCGGGGCGGCGAATGAAACGGCGGATGAAGCGCCAGCAGAAACAGGCGCTGCGCCCATCATGGAAAAGTCCCGCTCGAAGGGCATGAGGTGCTGCCCGCCATCAACCAGCAGCGTGGCGCCCGTGATGGCCGGCGTTGTCAGCACGAAGGCCACGGCGGCGGCCACGTCTTGCGGCGTGGACGACTTGCCCAGCGGGCTTTGCGCGTGCAGCCGCTCAAACGCCGCTTCGCTGGGCATGAGGTGGCTGCTCAGCGTCAGCCCCGGCGCAATGGCCGCCACGCGCACGCGCGGCGCCAGCGCCTGCGCCAGCAAGGTGGTGGCCGCATGCAGGGCCGCCTTGCTCAAGGTGTAGCTCAGAAAGTCGGGATTGGGGTTGAAGAGCTTCTGATCCAGCAAATTGACTACGCAGCCCGCCGCCGCAGGCGCCTGGCGCCCGGCCAGATGGGCGGCCAGCGCCTGCGCCAGCAGCACGGGCGCCGCCGCGTTCACCTGCATGTGCGCGCGCAGCAGCGCGGGGGCAAACGTGGCGGCGTCGTCAAACTCGAACAGCGCGGCGCTGTTCACCACGGCGTCCACCCGCCCGAAATGCGCCGCCACGCGCGGCACCAGGGCGCGCGCGGCGGCCTCATCGGCCAGATCGGCCTCAAACACCGCGCCGCCGCATTCGGCTGCCGTGGCCTGCGCCTCGGCCTGCGAGCGATGACAGTGAACGGCCACCCGCCAGCCCGCGCGGGCCAGATGCAGGGCAATGGCGCGGCCCAGACGGC
Source organism: Ottowia cancrivicina (assembly GCF_029813755.1). NCBI lineage: Bacteria > Pseudomonadati > Pseudomonadota > Betaproteobacteria > Burkholderiales > Comamonadaceae > Ottowia > Ottowia cancrivicina. Next base: position 4,068 of record NZ_JARVII010000028.1, read on the forward strand.
GGCCCGCGCCGGTGACGAGAACAACGGCTTGATTAACGGCTGGATTCATTGGGCTGATTGTGCGGGGCGAGCCGCTGCGCCAGCGGCGGCCTGATGAATGACTGAGTGCGGGAACGCCTGTTCCGGGGATACGGGCAACCCCATCCAGCGCGTCCCAGCCGCGCCATTCGGGTTTGTGAAAAGAAATGCCCTGCGCAATTTCCCAAAGCTCGAATTTCAGATCGCCATGTTCAGACTGTTTAATCTGCCCATAAACAAGGCAATGCCCATCTACTGTTTTAGCGGCGATGAGCCGGTATTCTTCTCCGCCTGATCCGCCGCCTGCTTCACGGCTGATTTCATCTTCAAATCTGCGATTTTCCAAAACGCAGCGCTGCGACAGCCCGGCAGGGCAAACGCAAGCCAGCCGCACAGAAACCATAATTGTGTTTCACAGCCTGTCTTTTCCAGGCGGGCCAAAAACAGGCCATTGGCGTGCTTTTATTCATCGCCATACCCGTTTCCGGTATGCCAGGGCATTCGGCCAATGATTGGAGCATACAAACAAATATGGCGTATATAAGAACATATCAGCCTGTGCAGCACATGAGGAAATGGCGCGCGCATCACGTGAAAGAGTTTGCTCATGATCTGGCCATGAAGGACGAAAGCGCGGATCGGGATCGGAAATGGGGATGGGCCGCAAGGTGTAAATCGCAAACAGGCCTTACTGCTGCTGCCCAGCGAGGATTTGCAAGGCCGCAGAGCGCCCGATTCCGCGCTTTTCGCTCCCACGGACAGATTGTGAACAGGTTCTAAAATGCTCGTACGGCGAACCTCCTGCGCTGCTTCAGCTGCGAGCCAATCCCGGGCAGCGGGCCGAAGGCCATTCCGGCCGCATGAAACGCTCGTTTTGATATGACATTAACAACACAAATAGCGTATAAGCGACTATCGGCACAATAGGCAGGCATAAAATCAGCCGCAGCAGCGGCCACAGGCATCCGGCAGGTTTCTCGTGCTGATTTTCTTCGCCTTCTTGTCCGGCATATATATCTTCCTTGTTCATGATTTCGTTCTTGAGAAAATTCGCCCATGATTTCATATTGCTTGATCTGATATTTTGAAATGATCTTTCCCAATGACTGAAAACAATCCCCTGCAAGAGCTGATTGCCAGGCGCATCGCCGCCGCTGGCGGCTGGCTGCCGTTTGATGAATTCATGCGTCTGGCGCTTTACGCGCCGGGCCTGGGTTATTACGCGCGGGGCGCGCGCACGTTCGGGCTGGGGCCGGGCGATGGGAGCGATTTCGTGACCGCGCCGGAGCTTTCGCCCCTGTTTGGCCGCGCGCTGGCGGCGCAGGTGGCGCAGGCATTTGATGAAACGGGCGCGAGAGAAGTCTGGGAATTTGGCGCGGGCAGCGGGGCGCTGGCGGCCAGTCTGCTGGCGGAGCTGGAGCGGCTGGGGCGGCCCGCGCAGCGCTATGTGATCGTGGACATTTCCTCCACCTTGCGCGCGCGCCAGCAGCAGCGCCTGGCCGCCTGGCCGCAGGTGCAATGGGCCAGCGCACTGCCGCAGGCGCTGCGCGGCGTGGTCATTGGCAATGAGGTGCTGGATGCCATGCCCGTCAAGCTGCTGGCGCGCCTGGGGGGGCGCTGGCACGAGCGCGGCGTGGCGCTCGCGCCAGCGCCCTGCATGCCCAAAACGCCGGAAACGCCCGTGAACAGGGCGCAGGCAGCTATCAAAACAAAAGCGAGCGCCATGCCGGGCGGCCCTTTCTTCGTCTGGCAAGACCGTCCCACAAACCTGCGCCCGCCTGTGGAACCCGAGGAAATGGACGTCAGCGAAAGCGAGCGCGGCATGGCGGCGGATGTGGTGACGGAAATCCACCCCCAGGCGCAGGCCTTCATCGCCACCGTGGCCGAGCGGCTGCGCGCGGGCGGCGCGGGCGCGGCGTTCTTCATTGACTACGGCTTTCCCGAAGCCGAGTACTACCACCCACAGCGCCGCAGCGGCACGCTGGCCTGCCACCGCGCGCACCGCATGGACGGCGACCCGCTCAGCGCCGTGGGCGAGAAGGACATCACCGCTCATATCGACTTCACCGCCGCCGCACTGGCCGCGCAGGATGCGGGGCTGCATGTGCTGGGCTATACCTCGCAGGCGCATTTCCTCATCAATTGCAGCCTGCCCGCGCTGATGGAGCAGGCCAGCCTGCCCGAGCGCGCCGCCGCCATGAAGTTGCTGGCCGAGCATGAGATGGGCGAACTGTTCAAGGTGCTGGGCCTGGCCACCCGCGAGTGGCCCGCGCTGGGCTTTGCTGCAGGCGACCGCACGCACCGGCTTTGAAGAAGGCGCGTTTTCCCCTTCTCCTCCTTCAGCGACGGCGTGCGGCCATGTCCATCTGGCCCGAATCGGGCGTGCTCAGGCGGCATGGGTGCGTTCCTGCAGGCCTATCCAAAGTCTGTCCGTGGGCGCGAAAAGCACAGACTCCGGCGCTCTTGGACCTTGCGAACGCTTCACCGGGCCGCAGGCGGACAGTCAGGCCCGTTTGCGGTTTGCGCTCCTCCCGGCCAGGCTCTGAACAGATTCCGGGAGAGCAGCAGGCTGAAATAGACGCACAAATATCGCTCCTGAATTCATAGCTTTAGGTCCTGGTGAATATTGCGCTACCAGGCATTTTTGCCACCTGAATTTGCTCCTGTTTTCAATAAGACTGGGCGAAGCCGCGCCCGGCAAGGGTCGCCAGACTGCAACCTCTGCCGCGCCGCCACGCGCGCCGCCACATCTCTCCATGTGTCTCTCCACTTGCACACGTTGCGAGGCGCGCATGTATTTTTTTTGCCTTTTAGATTGACATGCCATGTCAAAAACCGACATACTATGCCCGTTACGGGCCGCAACCGCCGCCTGCGCCAACCCTGAGGAGAGGAGAAAACGAATGACCTTGCTGGAGCAACTGAGCAACCTGGACGCGCTCACGTCCGTGCTGATGGGCGGCGCTGCCGTGCAGCTGCAGCCCATTGCTGGCGATGTGCCGGTGGTGCAAGTCAGCATTGAGGGGCGCGAGGAGCTGCCCATCTTCATCACCTGCTCTGACAGTCAGCTTCTGTGCCTGTGCTATCTGTGGACGGAAGCCGACATCCGCCCCGACCGCCGCGCCGAGCTGCTGGAGGCGCTGCTGGAGCTGAACCCGGCGGTGCCTCTGTCGTCTTTTGGCCGCGTAGGCGGGCGCTACGTGCTCACAGGCGCGCTGGCCCGCGCGGCCCGCGCAGAAGACGTGGCCAATGAAGTGGCCGTGCTCTCCGACAACGCGCTGGACGCCCTGGGCGCGCTGGCCGACTACCTGAACTGACCCACCCGATCCGGCCACACCGGAAACCGCCCTGGAAAGGAGAAAACCCATGTCCGTCATCAAGAAACTCGTCACACTGCTGCGCGGCAGCGCCCGCGAACTGGGCCAGAGCATGGTCGATGCGAACGCCACCCGCATCTACGAGCAGGAAATCACCGACGCCAAAGCCAGCATCGGCCAGGCCAAAACCGAGCTGACCGGCGTGATGGCCCAGCAAATGCAAACCGCGCGCGAAATCGAGCGCATCAAGGCCGACGTTTTGCGCCACGAAAACATGGCCCTGCAAGCGCTGGACAAGCAAAAAGACGATCTGGCGCTGGAAGTGGCCGCCCGCGTGGCCGCGCTGGAAGCCGAGCTGCAAGCGCAAACCGAGGCGCACGCCGCCTACGCGCTGCAAGTCAGCCGCCTCAAAGACCTTATCCGCAGCGCCGAAGCCCGCGTGCGCGAGCACGAGCGCGAAATCGGCATCGCCAAAACCACCGAAAGCGTCTATCGCGCCACGCAAAGCATCTCCGAGAGCATGGGCGCCAGCGGCTCGAAGCTGACCAGCGCGCGCGAATCGCTGGAGCGCATCCGAAAGCGCCATGAGGAGCTGGCCGACCGCATGGCCGCCGCCGAAGAGCTGGACGCCGAATTCGGCCACCGCGCGCTGGAGCGCAAGCTGGCCGAAGCAGGCATCGGCGAAGACCCGAAAGTCAAGGCGCAAGACGTGATGGCCCGCCTGCGCGCGCGCCGCGCCAGCCTGGCCCTGCCCGCCCCCGGCGCGGCCGGCCCCGCAGACGCCGGAGCCAGCGCCGCATGAGCGCCGCCCCGAAAAGCGCCCCGCCAGTGCAAAAGCCCCCGCGCTGGCAGGGCAACGAACAGGCGCTGCGGGCCGTGCAAGTGGCGTTTGACGTGGAAGAGGCCGTGATGGAAGCCATCCGCGTGGCCGCCTTTCACGGCAACGTCTCCACCTCCACGCAAATCCGCCAGGTGCTGGGCCTGCCCGTGCCCGCCCGCCCCAAGCGCCCGCGCCTGACCGTCACCCTCAGCGAGAGCGACTACGCTCTGCTGGCCAGCCGCTACGGCCTGAAGCCGGACGACCGCCTGGGCATCAAGGAAAAAGCCACGCGCGAGCTGATGGCGTTCGTGCCGCCCCAAATGCCCCAAATGGCGAAACCCGGCGAAAAGAGCGGTTCATGAAGCGGCCAAGCGCCCGGCCTTTTTTCAGCGCCTGCTCTCTGAACGGCTTTTCAGGCCCCAATCAGCGTTTTGTCCTAGTGAAACCTGCGCAGGCCGCTATCGTTTCGAGAGCGTACGACAGCTTAGGCGGCCCAGCGGCTGCGGCGGCTTGCCTGCCTTGATTTCGGCATTACGCATTACATTTCGCAGCGTCATTCAACATCTTTTAGCCAATGTCTTCCCTGTTTGCCGCCCTGACCTCGTTTCCCGCCGTCGTCTATACCGTGCTGCTGGGCGTGGTGCTGGTTTACTGGCTGCTGGCGATCATCGGGCTGGTGGATTTCGAGGCGGGCGCGGATGTGGACATTGGCGCAGACGCGGCAGATGCGGGCGATGCGGGCGATATCGGCGATGCAGGCGATGGCGGGCCGGAGGGCCTGAGCGGCCTGGCCGCCTGGCTGGTGGCGTTCGGGCTGAACGGAGTGCCGTTTTCCATTGTCGTGAGCCTGCTGGCGCTGGTGGGCTGGTTTCTGACCGGCATGGCCAGCCTGACGCTGCTGCCGCTCGTGCCTGACGCCCTGCGCTGGGCGGCGGGCGCGGGCGTGCTGCTGGCGGCGGCGGCGCTGTCCATCGTGATTGCCGCGCAGCTGGTGCGGCCCATGCGCGGGCTGTTCGTCACGCATCGCGCCATCAGCAATGCCGCTCTGGTGGGGCAGGTGTGCAAGGTGCTCACGGGCGTGGTGGACGAGCGCCAGGGCCGCGCCGAGGTGGCGCAGCGCGGCGCGGGCATCAACATCCGCGTCTGGGCGCCCGCCCCCAACAGCCTGCGGCGCGGCGACGCGGCGCTGATTACCGAATACGACCCCGCCCGCCAGCGCTACCGCATTGACGCGCTGCCGCCCGATCACGCCTGATTTCTTTCCTTTTTCTTCCACCCGCGGCCCCCGGCCTTTTCCGCATCCAGAGTCCGTCATGACCGAATCCACCCTGCTCATCCTTTTTGCCATCGGCGCGCTTGCCGTCCTCATCCTGGGCGCGTTCGCCATGTTCGCCAAGTTCTACCGCAAGGTAGAGCAAGGCACGGCCATGATCGTCAATACGCTGCGGGCCGCGCCGGAAGTCACGTTCACGGGGCGCATGGTCTATCCCGTCATCCACAAGGCGGAGCTGATGGACATTTCGCTCAAGACCATCGACATCGACCGCTCCGGCGACCAGGGCCTGATCTGCCAGGACAACATCCGCGCCGACATCAAGGTGAAATTCTTCGTGCGCGTGAACCAGACCAGCGAAGACGTGCTGCGCGTGGCGCAGGGCATCGGCTGCGCGCGCGCATCCAACCAGCAGACGCTGGAAGACCTGTTTTCCGCCAAGTTCTCCGAGGCGCTCAAAACCGTGGGCAAGTCGCTGGACTTCGTGGACCTGTACCAGGCGCGCGACCGCTTCCGCGACAAGATCATTGAGCAAATCGGCGACGACCTCTCCGGCTACGTGCTGGAAGACGCCGCCATTGACTATCTGGAGCAAACCCCGCTGGCCAAGCTGGACGCCACCAACATCCTTGACGCGCAGGGCATCAAGAAAATCACCGAGCTGACAGCGGTCGAACACGTCGTGACCAACGAGCTGCGCCGCAACGAGGAAATGCAGATCAAGAAAAAAGACGTGGAAACGCAAGAAGCCCTGCTGGAGCTGGAGCGCCAGCAGGCCGACGCCACCGCCCGCCAAAAGCGCGAAGTGGCCGCCGTGCAGGCCCGCGAAGAAGCCGAAACCGCCAAGATTCGCGCCGAAGAGCAGACCCGCGCCGATCTGGCCCGCCTGCAAGCCGAGCAGCAAGTGGCCGTGCAGCAGGAAAACGTGCAGCGCGAAAAGGAAGTGGCCGAAAACAACCGCAAGCGCGCCGTCGTCATCGAGCAAGAGCGCGTGACCCGCGCCAAAGACCTGGAAGTGGTGGCCCGCGAAAAAGAAGTGACCTTGCAGCGCATCGACGCTGACCGCGCCGTCGAATTGCAGAAAAAGGCCATTGCCGACGTGATTCGCGAGCGCATCGTGGTCGAGCGCACCGTGGCCGAACAGGAAGAAGCCATCAAGGAAGTGCGCGAAGTGGCCGAAGCCGACCGCACCGCCAAGGCCACCGTCATCACCGCAGAAGCCGCTGCGCAGGAAAAGCTGGTCATGGAAGTCAAGGCCGCCGAAGCGCAAGAGCGCCGCGCGCGCCACAAGGCCGCCGAAGAGCTGCTGCTGGCCGATGCCCGCCTGAAAGTGGCCGAGCGCGAAGCCGAAGCCAAAAAGCGCGAAGCCGAAGGCGTGGAAGCCCTCAGCGCCGCCCCCGGCCTGGCCGAAGCCAAAGTGCAAATGGCCGCCGCCAGCGCCCATCTGGCGCAAATGGAAGCCGAGGCCAGCGGCACGGAAAAAGTGGGCCGCGCCCAGGCGCAAGTGACCGAAGCGCAGGCGCAAGCCGAAGCTGTGGGCCTGCGCGCCCGCATGCAGGCCGAGGCCGATGGCAAGGAAAAAATCGGCCAGGCCGAGGCCAACGTGCGCACCGTCGAAGCCGAAGCCCTCACCCGCACGGGCGACGCCGAAGCGCACAACATCGACGTGAAATTCAGCGCCGAAGCGCGCGGCCTGAAAGAAAAATTCGAGGCCATGAAGGCCATGAGCGCCGAAACCCGCGAGCACGAGGAATACCGCATGCGGCTGGAGCGCGCCCACATCGAGGCCATGAGCGCCATCGAAGCGCAAACCCGCATTGCCAAAGAGCAGGCCCAGGTGCTGGGCACGGCGCTGGGCAAGGCCAACATCGACATCGTCGGCGGCGACGCGGCCTACTTCGACAGCTTTGTCAAATCACTTTCCGTGGGCAAAGGCATCGACAGCGCCATCGCCAAGAGCCAGACGCTGCAAACCGCCTTCAAAGACCAGCTCGAAGGCAAGCGCGACGTGCTGGAAGACCTCAAGCAGCTTCTGGGCGCCGCCGGCCAGTCATCCAGCCAGCTGCAAAGCCTGGGCGTGACGGCGCTGCTCACCAAGATAGCCACCCAGGGCAGCGACGCCGAAAAAGACGCCTTGCGCACCCTGCTGGGCAGCCTGAACCGCCAGAGCTGACCGCCGCTGGCGGCAGGCCGGGCGCCGTCCGGGCGCAGGCCGTGAAGCAGGCAGTGAACGGGCTGAAGGAATGGCTTATTTAGCTCCTTTAACCATAGCATGAGGTCCTAGTGGAATCTGCGCAAAGCAGCATTCCAGGCCCTCATATTTGCTCCTGTTTTCAAAGCCGCCGGGCAGGCAGCGCCGGCCTTGGGAGCCTGTTTGGCGTTTGGCCGTGAGGGGGCGCAGATCATGAGCAGGTTCTGAAGCCCGCTTGGCCAGGCCGTGGGCCGGGCCTACTTGCGGCGCTGGCCCGCGCGCGGGTGTGCGGCGTCGTACGCCTGCGCCAGATGCTGAAAGTCCAGCCGCGTATAGACCTGCGTGGCGGCGATGCTGGCGTGGCCCATGATTTCCTGCACGCCGCGCAAGTCCTGGCTTGATTGCAGCAGATGGCTGGCAAAGCAGTGGCGCAGCATGTGCGGGTGCAGGCTGGCGGATGCGCCCGTGAGAGCGCCCCGGCGCTTGATGCGCAGCTGCACCGAGCGCACGCTCAAGCGCGTGCCGTGGCGGCCCAGAAAAAGGGCGCGCGCGGCATCTTCGCTGGCGGGGGCGACTTGCCCGCGCACAGCCAGCCAGCGGCGCAGCGCCTCAACGGCCTTGCGGCCCAGCGGCACGCTGCGGCGCTTGCCGCCCTTGCCCAGCACCTGCACTTCAGCGGCGGACAGATCAATCCAGCCCTGGCCGCCTTGCCAGGCCGCGTCGCTGGCGGCCACGTTCAGGCCGGTGAGTTCGCTCACGCGCAGGCCGCAGCCGTAGAGCAGCTCGAAGATGGCGGCGTCGCGCGCCTCGTGCCAGGGGCTGTCTTGCGGCACGCTGGCATCGGCCAGACGCACGGTTTCATCCACCGGCAAGGCTTTGGGCAAGAGGCGCTCGCGGCGCGGCAGGCGCAGGCCCTGCGCGGGGTTGGCGTCCGCCAGCCCATTGCGGCCCAGCCAGGCGTAAAAGCCGCGCCAGCCCGAGAGGATGAGCGCCATGCCGCGCGGGCTGCGCCCGGCCGTGCGCATGCGGGTCACCCAGGAGCGGATCTGCGCATGCCGCACGCGCGGCAGCGGCGTGCCCGCCTGGGCGGCGCTGTCGCCCAGCAGGCGCAAGGCGGCGGCGTATGCCTTCAGGCTGTTGTCGGCCAGGCGCTTTTCGTGGCGCAGATGGTCAAGGTAGCGGGCAATGAGGTCGGCATCGGCTGACATGGCGTCTGGCGCTCCCGAATCAGGAGCGAATTTCAAGTATCCAAAACGGCTGAAGTCCTTTGTGAACGGGCGCTGCAACTATCAATAGAGGAGCGAAATCAGCCCTCTTTTCCGCTTGCCTGCATGCGCCTGTAGCTGGCGTAAACCGGCGAGGTCCAGAGCCGCAGCAGGCTGCGCAGGTGCCAGGCCAGATGGCGGCCGCTGCGGTGGCTGGCGCGCTGGGCGGCGTGAATGACGCTGGCGCCGCCGGCGCGGGCCAGCCGCCAGCCCGCCAGTTGCAGGCGCAGGCAGAAATCCACGTCTTCGCCATACATGAAGTAGCGCGTGTCAAAGCCGCCCAGCTCGCGCCAGGCTTGCGCGCGCACCAGCCAGAAAGCGGCGTTGCTCCAGTCAGGCGCGGCATCCGGCCCGGGCTGCCCGGGCGCCGTGCCGCAGCGCAGCCCCAGGCGGCGGCGCGCCTGCCACCACGCGCGCGCGGCAATGGAGGCGGGCGTGGGCAGCAGGCGTTCGTGGTCTTGCGGCAGGCCATCGGCGCCCAGCTGGCGGGGCCACACGCACCCGGTCTGCGGCTGGGCCAGCGCCTGCATCAGGGCGGGCCAGGGGTTGCCAAGCAGGGTGACGTCAGGGTTGAGCACGGCGAAAGCGGCCTGCGCGCCAGCGGCCTGAGCAGCTTGTGTGGCCCAGAAAGGCTCGGCATGGCGGGCGAAGGCCTGGTTGTGATTGGCTCCAAAGCCCTGCGGCCGGGCATTGGCCTGCACCACCAGATCAAACGGCCAGGACTGCCGCCCCGCAGCGGCCAGTTCCGGTTCCGGCAAATTGAGGGTGAGCACCACGCGCATAGGCAGCGGCGGCTGCATCTGGCTTGCCTGGTCTATCTGGCGCAGCAGGGCCAGCGCCTGCTCGCCGTGGCCGTGGCTGACGATGGAAACCACCAGCATGCGGGGGCGCTCCGCCGCTTTCAGGCAAACGTTTCAGCCTGGGCCAGCGTGGGGGCCGCGCGGTCTTTTTCCGACAGCAGCGGCTCGGCGATGCCATGCGCGGCCAGGGGCCAGTCCACGCCGATGGCCGGATCGTTCCAGGCCACGCCGCGCTCATGCTCCGGCGCGTAGTAATCCGTGGTTTTGTAGAGGAAGTCGGCGGTGTCGGACAGCACCACGAAGCCGTGCGCGAAGCCCGGCGGCAGCCACAGCTGGCGGTGGTTGTCTTCGCTCAGCTCCACGCCCACCCATTGGCCGAAGGCGGGAGAGCTTTTGCGCATGTCCACCGCCACGTCAAACACCGCGCCACGCACCACGCGCACCAGCTTGCCCTGCGGCTGCCGGATCTGGTAGTGCAGCCCGCGCAAAACGCCCTTGCGGCTGCGGCTGTGGTTGTCCTGAACGAAGCGGACATCCAGGCCCGTGGCCTGGGCGAAAGCGCGGTGGTTGTAGCTTTCGGAGAAAAAGCCGCGCGCGTCGCCAAACACGCGCGGCTCCAGAACGAGCACGCCCTCAAGGGCGGTGGGAATGACTTTCATGGCGGGCTTTCAGGGTAAGAGCCGGTTCACAAGAGCTGTCAGCAGTTTGCGCCTTGCAGCCCATCATCACTGGGCCGCGCTTTCGCCCTTCATGGTCAGATCATGAACAGGCTCCAAGACGCGGATGCCGTCCGGCAGGTAGCGGCGGTATTTTTGCAGCGCGGCCTGCAAGGCGGCGGGCGGCAATTCATATTGATAGTGGCCATTGGCCGCGCCCGTGCGGCGCGCGCCGAAGTTTTCATGAAAGCGCCAGACGCTGGCGTTTTCCTGCCGCACTTCAAACCAGGCGGAATCAAAGCCCAGCCAGAGCGCGTAGTGATAGACCATGAGCGCCGATTCGATGCCGCAGCGGGCAGGCAAGCCAGGCAGCAGCAGCCACGATCCCCAGCAAAAGGCCGTGCCGCGCGCGTCATACAGGCGCACCGTACCCAGCGGCGCGCCGTTTTGCCCATCGGCAATGACGAAATACGCCTGCCCCTGGCTGCCTGCATAGCGGCGCAGCCAGTCCGCCTGCGCCTGCACTTGCGGCGGCACGGCGGAGAGATGGCGGGCGCGCACAGGGTCGCTGCGCAGGGTATGGATGAAGGGGGCGTCAGCCTCGCAGGCGTCGCGCAAAAGCAGCGTGCGGCCTTGCACGCAGCGCGCTTTGCGAATGACGGGCAGTGCGGTCATGGCGCTTTCTCCGGCAGCAGGCAGGCCACGCGCAGCTCGTCCACGCGGAATTCGCCCTGGCCTTCCAGCGGATCCAGCCGCAACTCCGGCTCCAGCCCTTCAGGGCTTTCGATCACGAATTCAATCAGGGCGGCGCGCTCGCGGCTGGCCGCATAGGGCTTGCGCACGGAACGGCCTTCTTCAAATCCGGCCTGCCCGCGCAGGCGGTAGAAAAGCTGCGCCACACCGCTTTGGCCAGCGCGCAGCAGGGCCTGCACGCCCAGCACGCGGCATGCCGCAGCGCGGTCTGCGGGCATGGCCAGCAGCAGCTGCGCGTCGCCCAGCCCTTGCAGCCAGCCATCTTCCAGCTGCCGCGCCTGCTGCCACTGCATTTGCCCAGGCTCCAGGCGCAGCATTTCGTGCCCAAAGCCATCCCGCCCGGCAATGGGCAAATAGCGCACGAAAGAAGCGCCCACGCGCCGCGCATGCAAATAGGCGCGCGTGAAGTCGGTGATGCCCACGGCGTCAAACCCCGGGCACAGCACGGGCTGGCCGCTGCCCAGCTGGCGGGCCAGGCAGCGAATTTCACCAGCGCGAAAGGCCGAGGCGCTGCGGTAGTAGGCCGCCACGTCAAAAACGCCGCGCGCGGCTGCCAACGCCAGCGCCGCCAGCAGCAGCGCCGCCAGCGCGCGCGCGGCGCGGCGGCGCAAGGCCACGGCCAGCGTGGCCGCCAGCCAGGGCGGCAAAAGCGTGGCCCAGAAGAAATGAAAACGCCCATACGCCAAGCGGAACAGGGCCGCAGCGCCCTGCTCGTCAGCGCCGCGCAGCCCCGCGCGCCCCAGGCTTACCAGCGCCAGATAGGCCAGCACCACAGCCAGCAGGGGCAGCCAGACTAGCGTCAGCCGCCTGCGCCGCGCCCCGCCAGCCGCCCAGACGCCCCGCAAGGCGAAAGCAGCAGCGGCCAGCAGCGCCAGCGCCAGCAGCGCCACCCAGGCCGCCTCCAGCGCCAGCGATTCAAAACCGTGTCCGCTGGCGCGCCCCAGCTTGCCCGCCATGAACCACCAGAAATCGCCCTCGTGCGGCCAGGTCAGGCGCATGGACTGGCCCAGGCTGTCCGCCCCGGACCTGCGCGTCAGGCCCATCTGCAACGCCGTGGTCAGCAGCCCCGCCAGGGCCAGCGCCGCGCCGCCGCTCATGCCGCGCGCGCGCAGCGCCTGCGGTGGCATGCGCCAGGCAAGCAGCCACCAGCCGCCGCCCATGACCAAAGCGCCCACAGCACCCGACACGTAGGAAAGCCCTGCCAGCAGCCCCAGAGCCAGCACGCCCGCCAGCCGCCAGCCGCCAGCTGCCGCATTGGGCCGGGCGCGGCCAAAGTTCAGCCAGGCCGCCCCCAGCAGCGCCAGCAGGGGCAGGGCCTGGTGATAGGCCAGGTTCTGTTCGCCCCAGTAGCTGCCGGACTGGAGCATGAACACCGTGAAGGCGAACGCCAGCGCCTGCCAGACCGGCTGGCGCAGCGCCCAGCCCAGCAGCCGCCATTGCAGCCAGAGCAGGCCGCCCAGCACGCCCAGCATGGAAAGCGTCTGATACGGCAGCGGGTTGCCGCCCAGCCAGCGCTGGGCCAGGGCGTCCAGCGCCAGCCCCACGGGCGCGATGGTGTTGTTGGCAGCTTCAAACAGGCGCGCCGGGGCAAGCGAAGTGGTTTGCTCCGTGTTGTAGGCCCGCCAGTCGTCCAGAAACGGCAGATCCGTGCCCCAGCGCAGCCAGGCCAATACATTGGCGGCCAGCATGAATAGCGGCAGCGCCACGCAGGCGCGCGGCAGGGCCTGGCGCAGGCGGGCAAGGCAGTCAGTGCCGGACATGGGGTGTGAATATCCAGCGCTGCAAAACGAACATGAACGGCGCAACCGCCAGCGCAGCCGCCAGCGGCGCAGCCCACTGCGGGCCATGCAGCGCAGCCACCCAGGCCTGCACCACGGCCAGCCCCAGCCCCAGCTGCAGCAAATGGCTGGCCGCCACCCACAGCAGCGAAAAAGGCCGCCCCGGCCGCGCGAACACGGCGTGGCGCAGCAATGCAAACGACAGGGCAATGCCCGCCACGAATGCCAGCACATAGGCCGTGCGGTAATCCATCGCCTGCAGCAGGGCCAGATACAGCGCGTAGCTCGCCAGCGTGTTCAGCCCGCCAGCCAGCAAGTAGCGGACGCTTTCGCCAGCCAGGCGCGCCGCGCCCTCGCCCGCTTTCATGCCAACTCCTTTGCCAGCGCGAGAAATTCGCCGTAGTCGCGGATGTAGTCCGCCGGGTCGTAGGGCAGCGATGCCAGCACAAGCAGCATGGCCCCTTCGGAATAGCGGTACTGCGTGCCCCACACCATGGGAGGCAGATGCAGGCCCAGGCCGGGGCTGTCCAGGCAGAACTCTTCGCGCTGGCGGCCATCGTCCACCCGCACGCGCACGGAGCCTTTGACGGCCATGAGGAACTGCTCGCACTGGCGGTGCGCGTGCTCGCCGCGCACTTCCGCATTGGGCACGTTGTAGATGAGAAAGCTGCGCCGAACGACGAAAGGCAGATCGCGCCCCAGCTCGGCAGCGCACAGGTCGCCCCGCATGTCTTGCACTTCGCGCAGCCGGTGCAGGCGCACGCCCCGCACGACGCTGGCCAGCGCGCCGCCGCGCGCCGCAGGTGGCGCCTGCCAGTGCGCGGGCGTGTCCACATAGCCAGCGATGGTGGCCGCTTGCGCCTGCACGATGGCGCGCGGCGGTACGTGGCGCGTGACGACGGCCCCCGCTTCGATGCGCGCCTGCGCCCCCACGCGCACGCCAGCAGCAACCACCGCACCTTCACCCACCCGCGCGCCCGCGCCAATCACCGCGCCTTCGCCCACGCAGGCCGCAGCGGCCAGCGCGCAGCCTGCTTCCAGCACGGCTCCAGCGGCGGCCACGGCCAGCGGCCCCGCGCTCACGCCCTGCTCCACGCGGGCCAGGGCCAGTTGCGCGCTGGGATGGATGTTTGCCATGCTCTCAAAACCTTTGCACGCGCAGCGCCAGCGCCTGCGGGCGCTGCTTGGTGTTTTCATAGGCGCGCCAGGCGTATGCGCCAACGATGCCCAGGCTCAGGAGATTGAGCGCGCCGAAAAAAAGAATGACGATCAGCGTCATCGCATAGCCGGGCACGTCAATCCAGCCCATCAAGCGGCCCACGATGGCCGCGCCGCCCAGCGCCAGCGCCACCAGCACGCCCAGCCCTCCGGCGCGCACCAGCAGGCGCAGGGGCAAGTCGGAGAAGGCAAACACGCTGTCAGCCAGATAGGCCACTTTCTTGCGCCACGTCCAGGCCGACTGGCCGTGGCGGCGCGGCAGGCGCACATAGGGCACGCCAGCGCGCCTGAAACCCAGCCAGAAAATCTGCGCGATGAGCGAGCTGCGGCGCTCTTGCAGCGCCAGCAGGGCATCGCGGAATGCGCGGTTGCACGCGAACACATCCACGCCTCCTGGCGGCATATCGGCCACCACGTAGCGGCGGTACAGCGTCCAGAACAGCTGCGACTGCCAGCGCTGCCACCATGGGTCGTGCCGCATGGCGCGCTCGGCGATCACCACATCCGCCTGGTCTTGCTCCAGCAAGGCGAGCATTTGCAGCGCCAGCTCTGGCGGCTCTTGCAGGTCAGCCGCCATCACGGCGAAGAAGTCGCCCGCCGCCAGCTCCAGCCCCATGCGCACGGCGGCAAATGCGCCGAAGTTGCGCGTGAGCAGAACCAGCGTGGCCCGCAGGCCCGTGGCGGGCAGGCGCTCTTGCAAGATGGCATAGCTGCGGTCGGGGCTGCCATCTACCACCAGCACCACTTCCAGCGATCCGGCAAGCTGGCCGTTCATGTCTTGCAGCGCCGCCAGCAGATCAGGCAGCGACTCCTCGTTTTTGTAAACGGGCACGATCAGGCTCAGCATGCGCCCCCCTGGCTGAAAAAGGCCCGAACCGCTTCTGTCACGCGCCCGATTTGCGCTGGCGACAAGGCCGGGTGGCACGGCAGCGAAATCACTTCAGCGCATGCCGCCTCCGTCACAGGCAGGGCAAACGCGCTTTCAGCGCGGCGCACCGGCTGGCGATGGTCGGCGATGGGGTAGTGAACTTCGCAGCCCACGCCCTGCGCCAGCAGATGGGCGCGCAAGGCATCGCGCCGGGGCGTGCGCAACACGTACAAATGGGCCACGTGGCTTTCATCCAGCCTGGACGGGCAGCGCACAGGCAGCCCGGCAAAGGCTGCGTTGTAGTGCACAGCCACAGCGCGGCGGGCAGCATTGGCAGCGTCCAGATGCGGTAATTTGGCCAGCAGCACGGCAGCCTGCAATTCGTCCAGGCGGCTGTTCATGCCGCCGGACAATGCCACTTCATATTTGCGCTGCTGCCAGCCGTATTGCCGCAAGGCGCGCAGCCGCTGGGCCAGTGCGCCGTCAGAAGTGGTCAGCGCCCCGCCATCGCCCACGGCGCCCAGGTTTTTGGTGGGATAGAAGCTGAAGCACGCCACATTGGCCCATGCGCCTGCCTTGCGCCCGCCCAGAATCGCGCCGTGGGCCTGCGCCGCGTCTTCCACCAGCGGCACGCGCGCCTGGGCGCACAGGGCCGCCAGCGCGGGCATGTCCGCCATCCGCCCGTAAAGGTGCGTGGCGATGACGGCGGCGGGCTTGTCTGCCCCGCGCAGCGCTTGCGCCAGCGCGGCGGGCGCAAGAGTCAGGCTGTCTTCATCCACTTCCACGTACTGCGGCGCAGCGCCTGTCTGGGCAATGGCCGTGCTGGCGTAGTAACCCGCATTGGCCGCCGCCGCCACGCGCTGGCCTGGCCCCACGCCCAGCGCGCGCAGTGCCAGCGTCAGCGCATCCGTGCCGTTGGCCACGCCGATGGCATGCGCCGCGCCCACGTAGTCGGCAAAGGCGGTCTCGAAGGCACGCACCTGTGGGCCAAGCACGAATTGCCCCTGCTCCAGCACGCGCTGAATGCAGGCGCTCAAATCAAGGCCAAAGGCAGCCCCTTGCGCCGTGAAGAAAGGCACGGCATCCGGCGTAGCGGGCGGCGGGCAATGCATGGTGGCGAGCCGCTTTCTCAGGCTTGCTCTGGCGCTCCGCCATCGCGCAGCAATCCCATCAGGTAGCGGCCGTAGCCGTTTTTGGCCAGCGGCTGGGCCAGTTTTTCGAGCTGGGCGCTGTCGATGAGGCCTTTGCGCCAGGCGATTTCTTCGGGGCAGGCAATCTTCAGGCCCTGGCGCTGCTCCAGCGTGGCGATGAACTGGCTGGCCTGCATCAGGCTTTCGTGCGTGCCGGTGTCCAGCCAGGCGTAGCCGCGCTGCATGATTTGCACGCTGAGCTGCCCTTGCCGCAAATAAGCGTCATTGACGCTGGTGATCTCCAGTTCGCCGCGCGCGCTGGGCTTGACGGCTTTGGCGATGTCCGTCACTTGCGCGTCATAGAAGTACAGGCCGGTGACGGCGTAGTTGCTCTTGGGGCGGGCCGGTTTTTCTTCAATGCTCGTGGCGCGGCCCTGCGCGTCGAAGGCCACGACGCCGTAGCGCTCGGGGTCTTGCACGTGGTAGGCAAAGACGGTGGCGCCTTCAGCCCGGGCGCTGGCTTCGGCCAGCAGCGCTTCAAAGTCGTGGCCGTAGAAGATGTTGTCGCCCAGCACCAGGGCGCTGGGCGCGCCGTTCAGAAAGCGCTCGCCAATGATGAACGCCTGCGCCAGTCCGTCGGGGCTGGGCTGCACGGCGTATTGCAGGTTCAGGCCCCACTGGCTGCCGTCACCCAGCAGCTGCTGAAAGCGCGGCGTGTCTTGCGGGGTGCTGATGACCAGCATGTCGCGGATGCCCGCCAGCATGAGCGTGGCCAGCGGGTAATAAATCATGGGCTTGTCATACACCGGCAGCAGCTGCTTGCTGATGGCCAGGGTGGCCGGATGCAGCCGGGTGCCGGAGCCGCCGGCCAGGATGATGCCTTTGCGTGGCTGGGTCATGCGATGCCTTTGCTTTCAAGAATTTCACGCAGCACGCGCGTCACGCCCTGCTGCCAGGGCGGCATTTGCAGGCCGAAGGCCGCTTGCAGGCGGCGCGTGTCCAGCCGCGAGTTGAGCGGGCGGCGGGCGGCGGCGGGGTATTGGCTGGAGGCGATGGGCTGCACGCCGCCGGCAGCGGTTTTGACGCCCTGCGGCCTGGCCTGCCGGGCCAGGGCCAGCACGTATTGCGCGTAGTCAAACCAGCTGGCTTCGCCCGCTGCCGTCAGGTGATACAGCCCGGCCTTGGCGGGCTGCTGAAGGGTTTGCGAGATGGCGTGGGCGGTCACGTCAGCGATCAGCTCGGCGCCCGTGGGCGCGCCTTTTTGGTCGTCAATGACGGTCAGGCGCTCGCGCGTGGCGGCCAGGCGCAGCATGGTTTTGATGAAGTTGTCGCCATGCGCGGCATACACCCAGCTGGTGCGGAAGGTGAGATGCGCGCAGCCGCTGGCGGCAATGGCCTGCTCGCCTGCCAGCTTGGTGGCGCCATAAACGTTCAGCGGCCCGGTGGCGTCGCTTTCCTGCCAGGGGGCGCTGCCGCTGCCGTCAAACACGTAATCGGTGCTGTAGTGCACCAGCAGCGCGCCGCTGGCGGCGGCTTCGCGGGCCAGGGCGGCGGGCGCTTCGGTGTTGATGAGGCGGGCCAGCTGCGACTCGCTTTCGGCCTTGTCCACGGCCGTGTAGGCGGCAGCATTCACGATGACTTGCGGCTTTGCGGCGCGCACGGCAGCGGCCAGCCCTTGCGGGTCTGCCAGATCGCCGCCTGCGTCCTTGCGCTCCAGCGCCACGATTTCGCCCAGCGGGGCCAGGGCGCGCTGCAATTGCCAGCCGACCTGGCCGTTTTTGCCCAGCAGCAGGATTTTCATGAGGCCGCTCCCGTGCGTGCGTCTGCGCCTTCATGGCCGTATTGGGCGGCCACCCATTCGCGGTAGGCGCCGCTTTGCACGCCTTGCACCCATTCGGGGTTGTCCAGATACCAGCGCACGGTTTTGCGAATGCCGCTGTCAAAGGTTTCAGCGGGCCGCCAGCCCAGCTCGCGCTCGATCTTGCGCGCGTCAATGGCGTAGCGGCGGTCGTGGCCGGGGCGGTCTTGCACGTGGGTGATTTGCGCACGGTAGCTCTGGCCATCGGGGCGCGGGCGCATTTCGTCGAGCAAATCGCAAATGGTGTGGACGATGGCGAGGTTGGTTTTCTCGTTCCAGCCGCCCACGTTGTAGGTTTCTCCCGTACGGCCTGCCTCCAGCACGCGGCGGATGGCGCTGCAATGGTCTTTCACGTAGAGCCAGTCGCGCACTTGCTGGCCGTCGCCATACACGGGCAGTGGCTTGCCCGCTAGGGCATTGACGATCATTAGCGGAATGAGCTTTTCCGGAAAGTGCCAGGGGCCGTAGTTGTTGGAGCAATTGGTGGTGAGCACCGGCAGCCCGTAGGTGTGATGCCAGGCGCGCGCCAGGTGGTCGCTGGCGGCTTTGCTGGCGCTGTAGGGGCTGTTGGGTTCATAGGCGTGCTTCTCGGTGAAAGCGGGCGCATCGGGTGCGAGCGTGCCGTACACCTCGTCGGTGGAAACGTGCAAGAAGCGGAAAGCCGCCTTGTCCGCCTCATCCAGCGTCAGCCAGTAGGCGCGGGCCGCTTCGAGCAGGCTAAAGGTGCCGACGATGTTGGTGGCGATGAAGTCTTGCGCGCCGTGAATGGAGCGGTCCACATGGCTTTCGGCGGCAAAGTGCACGATGGCGCGCGGGCGGCGTTCGGCCAGCAGGCGGGCCACCAGGGCGCTGTCGCCAATGTCGCCCTGCACGAAAACGTGCCGCGCATCGCCTTGCAGGCTGGCCAGATTGGCCAGATTGCCCGCGTAGGTGAGCTTGTCAAGGTTGAGCACAGGCTCGTTGCCGGCGGCCAGCCAGTCGAGCACGAAATTGCTGCCGATGAAACCGGCCCCGCCGGTGACAAGAATCATGGGAAGTCGCTTTCCTGAAACGAAAAGCCCGGCGCCATGCCGGCAGCCGGACGGGCGCGGATTATTTCACGCAGCCTGCGCGCGCCAGCCAAGCGTCTTGTTCAGAAAGAGGAGCAAATTCAGGGGCAGAAAAATGGCCTCTGCGCAATTTCCACTAGGACCTAATGCTATTTATAAAGGAGCAAAAACAAGCTATCCGCCGGATGTGGCCTGGGGTTCGGCAGGCGTTTCGTCCTTGCGTTCTTCCTTGCGCTCGATCTGCTGCACGACGGGGTCGCTCCAGCTGCCGGTGATGCGGAATTCGCGCATGGCGGCGCGCGAGAGGGGCTTGCGCAAGGCGAGCTGGGCGATGAAGGCGATGGCGCCGGCGGCAGGATTGACGAAGGCGGTGGCCAGGGCGGCGTTGCCGGCGTCGATTTCGGGCATGACCAGGGCGGTGAGGTCTTGCGTTTCGCGGGCGATGTCGGCGCTGCCTTGCATGAGCACGGTGGCGTTGGCGCTGCTGATGCGCAAGTTGGTGGTGCGGGCCACGCCAGCGGCCACGCTGACGTCGGCGCTGGCCTGGTCAAAGGCGAAGCCGGCGCTGAACAGGTCGCGGAAATCCAGCGTGAGGCGGCGCGGCAGCGCTTGCAGGCTGAGCACGCCCAGCAGCTTGGCCGCGCCGGGGTCGGCTTTGAGAAATTGGCCCTCGCCCATGTCCAGCCGCAGGTGGCCGCCCAGGCTGGGGTAGTGGGGGGCGGCGGGCGAGCCGCTCCAGTGCAGCTGGCCGGTGATTTGGCCTTTGCCGCCGCGCAGGGTGTCGGGCATGCCCAGGCGTGCGAGCAGATGGCCTGCGTTGGCCGCCTCGAGCGTGAAGTCCAGCCGGGTGCGGCGCGCACCCCCTTTGGCGGGGGCGGCCCAGGAGCCGTGGGCGCTCAAGGTGGCGTCGGGGTTTTGCAGGCGCAAGGTGTTGAGCTGCCACTGGCCTTCGGCGGCGTTTCCGGACGCGTGATGGACGGCGCGGATGTCCAGCTGGCCCAGGTTTTTGCCGTGCAGGCGCATGTCTTGCACGCTGATGTCGAGCGCGGGCATGCGCGAGAGGGTTTGGGCAGGCGCTTCGCCGCTGGCGGCTTTTTCGGCTTCGTCGGATTTTTCGGCGCTGGCCGTGGCCGCTTCTTCTGGCGGCGCTGCATCAGGCTCGGGCCAGTGCAGGCGCTCCAGCCGGGCGCGCAGCAGGCCCGCGTCTTGGCCTTGCGCGGGGCGGTATTCGATTTGGCCTGCCAGTTCGTCGGCATGGACTTTGGCGCTCCAGCGGCTGCCCTGGCGGGCGGCGTCGGCTTGCACAGCGTGCAGGGTGCGGCGGCCGATGAGGAGCTGGCGCGCGCGCAGGTGCGCGCGGTCGGGCATGTAGCTGCTGGAGGTGCTGGAGGCGGGGGCAGTCTGGGCGTCGCTGGCGCCGGGGAAGATGGCGTCCAGCGCGTCTTGCCATTCGGCGGCGGGCAGGGCATCCAGCGCGGCATGGGCGGTTACGCCGCTGGCGGGCAGGGCGGCGGCGCTGGCGGCATGCACGCTGGTCTCGCCCAGCGCCAGTGCGCCGCGCAGCACGCGGCCGCCCTGGCTGGCGCTTTGCTGCTCATATTCGGCGCGAAAGCGTTTGCCCACACGGATGGTCAGGCGCTGCAAGCCGCCGGGCAGGGCGCGCCGTTCGTAGAGCAGGGGCCAGGCATCGGCGGCGGGCTTGTCCAGCGGGGCGGGCAGCTTGAATGAGAGGCCGCGCAGATCGCTTTTCACCGTCACGTCAGGCTCGCCATCGGCAAAGCCCAGCGCCACTTCATAGCTGGCGCTGCCGCTGGCGCGCGTGGCCAGGCCCGGTACGCCGCTCCAGCTTTTCATGAGGCGCAGGCCCTCGGCGCTGGCGGTGCCGCTGGCGCTGATGCGCACGCTGTGGGCGGGGAGGCCATCGGCTGCGTTGCCTGCTGTTGCGCCTGCTGTTTCGCTGGCTGCTTTGCCAGCCGCCACGCTGCCGCCGCTGATGCGCACGGGGCCGCCCAGCGCTTGCGCGTGCGTGTCATGCAGGGCAAAGCCTTGTTCGTTGAAGCTCACGCGCCCTTGCGCCTGGGTCAGCGGCGGCGCGTTGGGACTGAAGCGGATGGCGTTGCCCGCCAGGGTAACTTCGCCGCTGGCTTTGGATTTTTCAATGTGCTCGATGGGCAGGTTCAGCGAGAGCGCCAGACGCGCCTTGCCCTCGGCTTCAGCCTCATCGAGCGCGTGCTGCGTGAAGCCCGCCACGGGCGAAGCGCGCACGATGCCCAGCGCAGCGGCCAGATCGCCCTGGCCCTGGGCCTTGACTTGCACGACGGCGCGGGCCATGTCGTCAATGCGGGCGGCAATCTGGTCAAAGCGCCAGCCGGGGTGGCCTTGCACGTCGGCGCTGGCGTTTTCCACGCGCATGCCGTTGCCTTCAAAAATGAGCTGGCCCGCCAGGTTTTTCAGCGGCGGCCAGGCGGGCTGGCCTTCGGGCTGGAGGCTGCGGGGCACGTAGGCCATGAGCACGTTTTTCACGCGGCCCGCAAAGCGGAACTGGCCGCGCTGGCCGGGTTCGTCAAACGGGACATGGCGCAAGTCGCCCTGAATGGCCACGTCCACATCTTGCGCCAGCCCTTCGCGCACGGCGTCGCGCACGTAGTGGCGCGCTTGTGGCGGAATGACCAGCGGCAAGTAGCGGTGTACGCGCGCGCCATTGGCGCGGGCAAAGCGCCCTTTCAAGTCGAGCACGCCGGGAAAGCGCGGCTGGCCCGCCGCTTCGTCGCCGGTGTGCCAGCGGACGGCAAAGCGGCCGGTGGCGTCGGCGCTGTCCACGTCAATGCTGTCGGCCTGCACGCTGATGCGGCGGCCTTGCACTTGCCAGTGCGCCTTTGTTTTGAGCTGGCCCAAGGCAATGCGCGGCTCTTCAAACACGCCGGGGAAAGTGAGGCCGCCACGGGCGATGAGCACTTCGGCCGTGCCGCCTTGGGCGCTGGCGTCCACATCCAGCGTGGCGCCGTCCAGCCCCGGCGTGCCGGAAGCGGCATCGGCGCCGATGGACAAGGCGCTGGCGCGGAGCTTGAGGCTCCAGTCGGCGATGGCGGGGGCGTCTGCCGTGGCGGCTTCGGCGGGCGGCGCGTTGCGCCAGGCGGCGTTCAGGCTGTCTACCTGGCCCTGGATGGCGCGCGCGCGCAAGTGCTGGTGCGCCGCTTCGCCCAAGGGCAAAGCGGCGGCCAGGCGGGCCAGGGCGGCCAAATCGAGCTTGTCGGCGCGCAGCTGGCCGCCGGTTTTTTCCAGCTTCAGGCTGAAGTTGCCGCCGGGCCAGACCGCGCCGCTGGCGTCTTCAAATTGCAGGTTTTCCGTGCGCAGGGAGATGCCGCTGCCGGCCCATTGCCAGTGCGCACGGCCCGCCAGCGAGCGCAAGGCCAGCGGCGGCAGGCGCGGCGCCAGCACGGCGGAAACGCTGGCCAGCGACACATCCAGCGTGGCCTCGGCCTGCCGCCCTTCGCGCACGCTGGCCCAGGCGCGCAGCGCGCCCCGGCCTTCGCGCAGTTCCACGCCCAGATCGCCCGCATGGGCATAGCGGCGCAGCTGCGCCACGTCCACGCGCGGGAAATCGGCATAGGCCTGCCCGCTCCACTGCCGCCACTGCCCGGCGTGCAAAGACAGCAGCGGCTGGCGGAAATACCCTACCAGCGTGAAGCGCTCGCCCCACTCCTTTTGCGGCGTGGCTTGCAGCTGCATGACGTGGCTGCGGCGGCCATTGCGAAACAGCAGGCTCACGTCGGTCAGGGTGACGGGCGGCGCGGCGCGCGTTTCGTCCACCCAGCGCACCTGGCCGCCTTGCAGCAGCAGCTCCGGCTGCGAGAAAAACCAGTCGGCAAGCCGCGTGTCGGCGCTGGCGTCGCCCGAAGCATCCAGCCCGGCCACCAGCAGGCGGCCATCGGCGCGGCGGCGCAGCTGCACCTGGGCGCCGTCTATCACCAGCTGCTCAAAGCCCAGGCGCCAGAGCGAGCGCACGGAAAAAGCGGCCAGCACGCGCGGCACTTTCAGCCCGGCTTCGCCGTCTGCGCCATCCGCGCTGTTTTCGCCATCCGGCGCGTTCGGGCGCACCGTCACGCCGTGCAGGGTGATGACGGGAATCAGCCCATTGGAAACCGCCTCGATGCGCTCGGCCGTCACCCTTGCCCCCATCGCGCGCGAGGCCAGGCGCTCCAGCCGTGGGCGCAAATCGTCGATACGCGGCACAATGAACCAGTGCAAAAAGCCCCACGCCACCGATGACAGCAGCACCAGCGACACCAGCAGCCACAGCAGCACTTTCAGCAGGCGGGCGGCAAGTCGGAAAAATGAATCAAGCAAAGTGGGGCACCCAGGCTGGCATCGAAGCCAAAAATTATGACTTGCACTCAGACGCCAGCCCTTGATTTGCCAGATCCTGATTGGCCCGCCCTTGATTTTTCCGAGCATCTGGTCTCTGCCTGCCAAGGCTGCGAGCAGCCGCAAGCCTGCGGCCTGACGCCTCCCGCCTCCCCGCCCCCCGCGCCGCCTGCCGGGGCCGGTTTTTTCGACGGCCTGGCCGCCCACTCGCGCCTGGTGCAGCGCCTGCGCCGCCGCTACGCAGGCGAGCTGCCCCTGCTGGCGCCCGGTGCGCCCGATCGCGCCAGCATGGCCGCCGCCTTTGCCGCGCTGCGCGCGCAGGGGCATGACACGGGCGCGGCCTTGCGCATCACGCGCCAATTGGTCGTCGAGCGCCTGGCCGTGCTGGACTGCGAGCAGCAGGCCCCGCTGGAAGTGGTCACGCGCGCCATGACCGAGCTGGCCGAATTCGCGCTGGACGAAGCCTGCCGCCACGCCTTCGCCGCGCTGGACGAGCGCCACGGCGCGCCGCTGAACGGGCGCGGCCAGCGCGTGCCCTTCTGGGTGATTGGCATGGGCAAGCTGGGCGCGCGCGAGCTGAACGTCTCCAGCGACATCGACCTCATCTACCTTCATGAAAGCGACGGCGACACCGCAGGCCGCGCAGACGGGCGCGGCAGCGTCAGCATGCAGGAATACTTCACCCGCGTGGCCCGCCAGATACACGCGCTGGTGGGCGAAGTCACCGAACACGGCTTTGTCTTTCGCATCGACCTGGCCTTGCGCCCCAACGGCAAAAGCGGCCCCGCCGTTTGCGCGCTGGACACTCTGGCGCAGTACATGCACGTGCAAGGCCGCGAATGGGAACGGCTGGCCTGGCTCAAAAGCCGCGTGGTTGCGCCGCAAGGCATCACGCCCGAGGCCGCGCGGGCGCTGCGCGGCGTGGTGCTGCCTTTTGTCTTTCGCAAATACCTGGACTACAACGTCTTTGAAGCCTTGCGCGCGCTGCATCGCCAAATTCGCGAACAGGCCAGCAAGCGCAGCGCGGGCCGCCCTGGCGGCGCGTGCGACGTGAAACTCTCGCGCGGCGGCATCCGCGAAATCGAATTCATCGTGCAACTGCTGCAAGTGGTGCGCGGCGGCCAGTTTCCCGAATTGCGCACGCGCGCCACCTTGCAAGCCCTGCCGCGCCTGGCGCGCGCCGCGCTCATGCCCGAAGACCGCGCACAGGCGCTGGCCGCCGCCTACACCTTTTTGCGCCGCGTGGAACATCGCATCCAGTATCTGGATGACCAGCAAACCCACCTGCTGCCCACGGCCGATGCCGACCTCGACTGGCTGGCGCGCAGCATGGGCTACGCGCAAACCGGCGCGCTGCTGGACGACTTGCAAGCCCACCGCGAAGTCGTCGCGCACGAATTCGACAGCCTGCTCGGCGGCAGCCAGGCGCACCGCCAATGCGACAAATGCCGCGCCGCCCAGCCTGAACAAACCGCAGCGCCCCATGCCGCGCACCCTGACGCCAGCCGCAACGCCCCCCAGCTGGAAACCGCGCCGCCCGGTCTTCAGGAGCTGCTCCAGCACTTTCCCCCCGCCGCGCAGCAGCGCCTGCAAACCTGGGCCACCCACCCGCGCGTGCAGGCCCTGCGCGAACAAGCGCACGCCCGCCTCATGCACCTGCTGCGCCGCAGCGCCGCCTGGCTGGCCGAAGGCCGCATCAGCGAAGAAGCCGTGCTGCGCATGGCCGACTGGCTGGAGCCGCTCTTGCGCCGCGAAAGCTACCTGGCCCTGCTCATGGAGCGCCCCGCCGTGCACGAACGCCTGCTGCGCGTGCTGGGCGCCGCCCGCTGGCCCGCCCGCTACGTGCGCCAGCACCCCGGCGTTATCGACGAACTTGCCAGCCCCGGCCTCATGCAGCAGCGCTTTGACGCCGCCGCCTTCGAGCAAACCCTGCACGAGCGCCTGGCCGCCCTGGCCAGCACCGGCGAAGACGACGAAGAAACCCTGCTTGACTTGCTGCGCCGCGCCCACCACGCCGAAGTCTTCCGCACCCTCGCGCGCGACGTGGAAGGCGCGCTCACCGTCGAACAAGTCGCCGACGACCTCTCCGCCCTGGCCGATGCCACCTTGCGCGTGGCCATCCAGTGGTGCTGGGCGCGCTACCGCAAACGCCACCGCAGCCAGCCCGCGCTGGGTGTCATCGGCTACGGCAAGCTCGGCGGCAAAGAACTGGGCTACGGCAGCGACCTCGACCTTGTTTTCGTCTTTGACGACGACGACCCCGCCGCCCCCGACATCTATTCAGGCTTTGCCCGCAAACTCATCACCTGGTTCACCACCCGCACCGGCGAAGGCGACCTCTTTGAAATCGACACCGCCCTGCGCCCCAACGGCAACAGCGGCCTGCTCGTCACCAGCTTCGCCGCCTACGCCAGCTACCAGCAGCAACGCGGCAGCAACACCGCCTGGACCTGGGAACACCAGGCCATGACCCGCGCCCGCTACGTCTGCGGCCTGCCCCAGCTCGCCCCGCGCTTTGATGCCGTGCGCCACGCCGTCATCACCGCCGAACGCAACCGGCCCGCCCTGCGCGACGAAATCGCCGCCATGCGCCACAAAATGCGCGCCGCCCACGCTACGCCGCCCGGCGTGTTCGACATCAAACAAAGCGCCGGCGGCATGATCGACGCCGAATTCAGCGTGCAATACCTCGTGCTCGCCCACGCCCGCCAGCACCCGCAGCTCGAACCCAACCTCGGCAACATCGCCCTGCTGCAACGCGCCGAAGCCGCCGCCTTGCTGCCCGCCGGCGCAGGCCAGGCCGCCGCCAATGCCTACCGCGCCCTGCGCCACGCCCAGCACATCGCCCGCCTCAACGAAGCCGGCAACCGCTTCAACGAACCCGCCTTCGCCAGCGAACGCGCCGCCATCCAGGCCATATGGCAGCACCTCTTTGCCTGAGCGCAAAGCTGCGCCATCTTTCTCTCCCTCAGTCATGAACAAACAGACCCTGGGATAACTTTGGCCCTATCAAGCCTTTCAGCAGTCCATGCAAGCGAGCGGGCAACAGCACGTCACTGCCATTCATTGATTATCAGTCGCTGAGTCTCAATATCAATCAACGAAACTTCACTTCAGAGTTGCGGCTGCCCTGTCCTTGTATTAAGCACAAAACTATATAACCAATCGAATTCCTAGCAAACGCCTGACACTCCCTGCGAATCCAGATATTAATTACTTCAGCCGAATAAGACATCAGATTATCTTCGCAATCAGAATTAACCTGTGCACCAACTCAGTGCAATCCGGAGGCCTCCTCGAAATACCAATCAGAAAAGAAAAAGCCGCCCAAAGGCGGCTTTTTCAAAGCTGACACAGCTTCAAGCTGTCTTCATCATCAGAAGTTGTGGCGCAGACCGACACCGTAGTTATTGGTGCTATCGAGGCGCAGGTAGTCTGCATACAGGAATGTGCGCTTGGACAAAGCGTACTTAGCTTCAACCACAGCGTTGGTGTATTTCTTGTACTTCACAGTGGAGTCATAAGCGTTTTGATGCTTTGTATCGCGTGCGACATCAAGAGCCACGCTCACATTGTCAAACTTGACCAGGCCGCCAATCGTAAACCCGCTGCGACGATTCACGCCAAGCGCGTTTCCTTCATCATCCGTGACCTCATGATTGCGAGCGTCGTTATAACTTGCCGCCAGAGTAAACATGCCAAAATCATATTTGGCCCCTAATGCATAATTAGCCTTTTCCTTGCTAACTTTATTATATGAAAAACCGACACCCAACGGCCCATTGGCATAAATCAGGTTGGCATCAATCTTATGATTCTTACCATTGAGGTGGTAATCGCCCTTCGTAACAAAACCAATCTCACCACTAAAGCCTCCAAAAACTGGTGTCTTGTAGCTAAATTGGCTATTATTGCGCGCAGAACTACGACCAACAAAGCCGTATGTATTACCGACCACAGAATAACCAGGAGCTCCAAGCAGCTCCCATACCTCCATACCATTATAGCTGGGCGTAAACGCACGTCCCATCTTAAATTGACCGAAGCCTCCTTCTACCCACACATTAGCTTGGCGCCCATAACCACTACGAGCGGCACCATTTTCTGCATCAATAGATTGCTCATAATTAAAACCAGCCTTAAGGCCTCCACCCAGATCCTCTACACCGCGGAAACCAATCCGACTCGCACCATTGTTTACAATGGCATTGCCATGCATTTGAGTTTTAACATTTGGGCGCTTTACACCCAATGTCGCAGGGTTGTAATCAACACGACCAATACCGAGATCAACAACGCCGTACAGCGTCACAGAAGATTGGGCCATAACGGCACCGGAAGCGGCCAGCACAGCCAACGCAATCAGGGATTTTTTCATTGCAAATTCTCCAAGGTTAAACACATAAGGCGCAGGCCAAGCGAAGCACTAGCATCCGCGTTGATTTGGACCCAGCCAACCCCCCGCACGGGAAGCCATATGTATTGGGCCAGACTCTCGTGAAAACTGCAAAGCAAATGATGCGTTCCACCTCCCGCCTGTTGCAATCTGACGACAGCGGAAGCGATTTTCGCCTTCGTCATCTGCCAAAAAACAACAATCACACAACTTCAAACGGTACCGCCCACTGTCATTTGCTCAATGCGCAACGTGGGCTGGCCCACGCCCACAGGTACGCTTTGTCCTTGTTTGCCGCAAGTGCCAACACCCGCATCCAAGCGCATATCATTTCCTATCATGGAAATCCTCTGAAGCACTTGCGGCCCATTGCCAATCAGCGTTGCCCCTTTGATGGGGTAAAGAATTTTTCCGTTTTCTACCCAGAAAGCTTCGCTGGTTGAAAAAACGAAATTTCCGCTCGTCACATCCACTTGTCCTCCAGCAAAGTTCACGGCGTACAAGCCCTTTTTAATACTGGAAATCACCTCTTCCGGTGCGCAATCGCCATTTGCCATATAAGTGTTGGTCATTCTCGGCATAGGCAGATGGGCATAGCTCTGCCTTCGGCCATTGCCCGTCAAAGCTTGCTTCATGAGACGCGCATTCTGGGCGTCTTGCATGTACCCTTTTAGAACGCCATTTTCGATGAGCAGAGTGGCTTGCGGTGGATTGCCTTCGTCATCTACATTCAGGCTGCCGCGCCGCCCTGATATAGTGCCATCATCCCAAACAGTCACGCCTCGGGCCGCAACTCTTTCGCCAATCCGGCCCGCGAAGACACTGGCCCCTTTGCGATTGAAGTCCCCTTCCAATCCATGTCCCACTGCTTCATGCAACAAAATTCCAGGCCAGCCAGGCCCCAACACCACGGTCATTTCACCAGCAGGAGCAGATCTAGCTTCCAGATTTGTCAGGGCTGCTCGGGTAGCTCGAGCCACATAGGTGTCAAGCTGATCTTCTGAAAAATATTCCAATCCGCTTCTGGCACCGCCACCCGCCGACCCCACTTCGCGTCGACCGTTTTGCTCCGCAATGACTGTCAAAGAACAATACACCAATGGCCTGACATCAGCAACCATGGCTCCATCCAATCGCGCAACGAGCACAACCTCCCACTCAGAGGACAAGCTAGCCATTACCTGCACGATGCGCGGATCCACCGCCCTCGCCTTCCTGTCTACTTGTTCCAGCAAGGCAGCCTTCTGAAGACTGCTAAGGGAAAACAGGGGATTGGCTTCGCCATACAAACGGCCTTTTTGCGCACATCCCGCCTTGATACCAATTGACTTTGAAGGAGTCTGAGCTGTGCGCGCCATTATCCGCACAGTTTTAGCCGCATTCATCACAGCAAGCTTGGACAGGCTATCAGAATATGCAAAAGCAGTTTTCTCACCAGATACTGCCCGCACACCCACTCCTTGGCTGATACTAAATCCCCCCGTTTTGATACTCCCCTCGTCAAACTCCCAGTTCTCAGCGCACGAATATTGGAGAAAAATATCCGCATCGTCAACGCATCGAGATCCAATTAAATTCAAGGCATCTTTGAGGCTTTGCCATGTCAAGTCATCTTGAGCCAACAAATAGCGCTCCACCAAATCAAGAGAAGATTCACCATGAACAAGTCTCACTTCCTAATCCCCAAATAAAAAAAGCACCCATTCGGGTGCTTTTCAATCAATGGGCCTGACGATGTCCTACTTTCGCACGGGAGTCCGCACTATCATCGGCGCTAAGGTGTTT
>NZ_JARVII010000029.1:0-31685 GCF_029813755.1 Ottowia cancrivicina
TTGGCGTTTTTGGCTTGCAGGCCCGCCGTGAGGGCTGCTATGGCGCTTTGGCGCGTGGCGTTGAGCAAGGCCATGTCTGCCGCGCTGGCCTGGCCTTTGCCTGCCAGCAGGGCCAGCGCCAGGGCTTGCGCCAGCAGCTGGCGCTGCGCCTGCTGCACGGCCAAAGGCTGGGCCATGCCTGCGGCAGCCATCAGCAAAGCGCCCATGCGGGCCGCTTGCTGCTGGTGCGCGGCCAGTGTGCGGGTGATGGCCGCCAGGGCGGCGGGCGTGAGGCGCTGGGCCTGAAGGGCGGCTTGCGTGGCCGTTTGGGGTGTGGGCGTTTGCCCGGCAGCAGCGCGCGCTTGCTGCTGGCGCACGCTGGCCGCTTGTGTGCTGGCAGCCTGCGTTTCGGCCCGCGTGGCGGCTTGGGTTGTTGCCGCTTGCGTGGCAGTCTGCTGGGCCTGAATGGCGGGTTGCGGCTCAGGGCGCGGCTGGGGCTGAGGAGGCTGGGGTTGAACCTGCGGGCGATACGGCGGCTCGCTATCGCGCTTGGGTTCAAAGCTGGGAATGAACGTGGGCAGCGCCGCGAAGGCGGGCAGGCCCATGTTCAGCAGGGAGGTGGACAGGCCACCTAAAGAGGTAGCGTAGGGCGTGCCGCCGGACACACCTGCACCAAAGCCGCCGTTGAAAGTGGGGCCGCCTCCGTCGCGGCCAGCGGGATTTGCGCCTGGAAAAGTATCCTGGGGGGCCGGGCCGTGATTGACGTCTGGAGATACTCCCGAAGAGTCTCCATTGTGATTTAGCGCACTGGAAGCGTCCGGCCCCTGACCGACTGGGGAAGGAGTGTTCGGGGGAGTTTCTGGACCTGGAAACGGAGAAGAAGAATCGGGGGGATTGGGGGGCGGCGGTGGGGAACCCCCAATCCCATTTTGGTTATTAGGACCTAATTGTGGTGCGGAAGGCTGTTGCGGTTCGGGCGGAAGCCGATTCAAAGAAGACCTATGATTACCTAAAGCAAGACTCGTACCCATGAAATTTCCAGCAGAAATTTACTTCCCCCGCAACAAATTTCTAACAATTAGAAATTATGCTGAATTCCTACACCATAATTATTCTTGCCATCAAACCTTAAATAATCCGCATAAACAAAAGTGCGCTTGGAGAAAGCATATTTCGCCTCCACCACGCCATCTGTATATTTCTTGAGCTTCTGAGTGACAATCGAATTATAGACCTCATTCTTGCGCTGACGCTGTAACTCAACAGCCAGCGTAATATTGTCAAAACCAACAGAGCCTCCAATACTGTAACCAGCCACTTTAAGGTTGTATCCCCCGGGGAGCGGGGTGGCGAGTTTCGGATTGCGAATATCATAGTAACCGGCCGATAGGGTAAATATTCCAAAATTATATTTAGCACCCAATGCATAGTTGGCCTTAGCATTCTGAATCTTGTTGTAGGCAATGCCTGCACTGATGGGGCCGTTGTCATAAATGACGTTCAAGTCATATTTATTGGACTTATCATTTCGATCGCCCTTCGACACAAAAGCTACCTCTGCGCTGAATCCACCAAACACAGGCGTCTTGTAGCTAAATTGGCTACTTGTCCGAAGGTCTCGACCAACTGAACCATAACGCATTAAAGACGGAGAATAAATTGCATCACCAACAATGCTCCATGTCAGCATCGCGTTATAACTGGGCGTCCCAGAACGCCCCATCTTGAATTGACCGAAGCCGCCTTCCAGCCACAGATTAGCAGCCCGGCTAAAAGTTTCCCCCCTCACAAATGATCCATTTGCAGAAGCCGTTGCGCCGTCTTCCATATTGACATATTGCTCCAACTTGAACCCGGCTTTCAGACCACCCCCCAAATCTTCAATACCACGAAAACCAATATAGCTAGTCGCGTTATTTACTGCATTGCCACTAATCATGCCCACCTTTTCCCCAGCTTCTTTCCCAATCCCCACGTCCGCCACACCATAAAGCGTGACCGAAGATTGGGCGAGTGCAGCGCCGGAAACAAGCGTCAAAGCGGCCAGGGCCAGTAGATTCTTTTTCATTTGAATTGCCTTTCAAGTCAAGAATGATGAAAAACCCTTTGCAGTGCGCGAAAAGAGTGTGCATTAAATCACAGCTGCAACCATCTGCCAATAGGTCATTCCCGCAAAAACACGAATGTTGCAATTTGCCCGCAGCCGCGCGCCCTTCTTGGCCGCCGCCCTGCTTCAGGCAAGCACCCGGCGTGCGAATATTGAAAAAACTGACAGCGAAACAGGAGAGGGCGTGATGAAAGATCGGGCGCATGACGATGCGATGGCAGAAATCTTCCGCAAAGACCCGGCCTATATTAGAGCTGCTGAACAGCATTCTTGAAGACGGCGATCAAGGCGAGCTGCTGATCGCACTTTGCCAAATGGCGAAGGCGTTTGGCGGCATGTCAAAGGCGCAGGGCAGCGGAGCGCGCATTGACCGCGCACTGTCCGCAAAGGGCCATCCAGAAATTCACAGCCTGTCGGCGATTCTCAAGACGATGGGCCTGCGCCTTGCGGTGCAGCCCATTCAGTATCCGGCAAGGCGCGCATAAAACGGATGGGCATAAAAAAGCCGGCTGCGAAGCCGGCTTTTTTGCGTGGGGCGGCGGGCAGGAGCCTGCTTCAGAGCGCCACGGCTTTTTCAATGACCACATCGGCGCGGGGCACGTTTTCGTGAAAGCCTTTGCTGCCGGTGGGCACGGCCTTGATGGCGTCCACCACGTTTTGGCCGGAGATGACTTTGCCAAAGACGGCGTAGCCCCAGCCTTGCGGCGTGGGGGCGGTGTGGTTGAGAAAGCCGTTGTCGGCCACGTTGATGAAGAACTGCGCGGTGGCCGAGTGCGGGTCGCCCGTGCGGGCCATGGCGATGGTGTAGGCGTTGTTTTTCAGGCCGTTGGCCGCTTCGTTCTGGATGGGGGCGGCGGTAGGCTTTTGTTTCATGCCAGGCTCGAAGCCGCCGCCCTGGATCATGAAGCCGTCAATCACGCGGTGGAAGATCGTGTTGTCGTAATGGCCTTTTTTCACGTATTCGAGAAAGTTGGCGACGGTTTGCGGCGCGCTGGCGGCGTCCAGCTCGAGGGTGATGACGCCGTGGTCTTTGATGTGCAGTTCGACTTTGGGGTTGCTCATGTGGTTTCTCCTTGGGGTTGCTTTACATCACGCGGGCTGATTCGATGACGATTTGCTTTTGCGGCACGTCCGTGGGGAAGGAGCCGCCTGCGCCGGTGGGGGCGTTGTGGATTTTTTCGACGGTGTCCATGCCTTCGATGACTTTGCCGAAGACGGTGTAGCCAAACAGGTTGAGGTTGTGCGTGAGCTGCTGGCGCGGGATGTTGGTGTAGGTTTTGCCGTGGATGGTGATTTCCTTGACGGGATCGCCTTCAGGGATGACGACGGGGTCCAGCCGCGTGTTGTCGGCGGTGTTGATGAAGAACTGCGCGGTGGCCGAGTGCGGGTCACCCGTGCGGGCCATGGCCACCATGCCGACGGTGTTGTGCAGGCCCTTGGCGACGGATTCGCGCCCTTCGTGCTTGACGGAGGGGCGGGTGGGTTTTTGCCGGTAGTCCTTGTCAAAGCCGCCGCCTTGCACCATGAAGCCTTTGATGACGCGGTGAAAGACGGTGCCGTCGTAGAACTTGTCGTTCACGTATTGCAGAAAGTTTTCAACGGTTTTGGGGGCTTTGTCGGGGTATAGCTCGATGACGAAGCTGCCTTCGCTGGTGACGAATTGCACGCGCGGGGCGGCATCGGCCGCGTGGGCGGGCAGCGCGATCGTGGCGGCCAGCGCGGCGGCGCCGGCCAGGCTGGCCAGGCAGCCGCCCAGGCGGCGGCGGGTCAGGCGCATGAAGCTCATGGGTCTCTCCTTGTGAAATGGAAAAAAGGGGCGGGGAAAAAAGCGAAAGAAAGCCGCGCCGCCGCTTCAGCGCAGCAGTTTGCCGATGGCGGCGGCCTTGTCCGTCAGGCGCTGGCGTGCTTCGCCTGCCGATTCGGGGCGGGCGGCGGCTTGCTCGTAGGCGCTGGCGGCCAAGCGCAGATAAACGTCGCCCAGGTTTTCGCGCGCGGTGGCGTAGCCGGGGTCCAGGCGCAGGGCGGTTTCCAGCGCTTCACGGGCTTTTTCCAGATGGCCGTTGGCGGCGTGGAGCACGGCCAGGTTGTTGTATGGCTCGGCCAGTTCGGGATAGTCGCGCGTGAGCTGCACCAGCGCGGCTTCGGCTTCGTCAGTGCGGCCACTTTGCGCCAGCAGGTTGCTCTGAATGAAGCGCATCTGCACATCTTGCGGTTCGCGCTCCAGGTATTCGCGCGCCTTGGCGAGGGCTTCATCGGCGCGGCCTTGCTGCGCCAGGCGGGTGATCTGGGCGGGCAGCGGCTCGGCCTGGGCCGCTTGCCGGGCATGGGCTGCGCCGCCTGCCAGCGCGGCCAGCGCCATCAGGGCAATGGCCGCGCAGCGCGGGCGATGGAAAAAGCGCGAGGGGAAAGAGAGTGAAGGCATCAGGCGCATGAAAAGACAAAAGGCTACGAGAGGCAGCCTTCTAAAATTCGCGGCATTTTATTCAGCGCCCTTGCAGCGCCTGCTCCCCCGGGCGGCCTCACGGGCGGCCCTCTGAGCGGCCTTCGCGGCCTGCGGCCCCCGCGCCCGCCACAAAAGCCCACTTCTCCCACGCCCTTGCCATGACCTTGCGCATTTACGACACGCTGACCCGCGCGTTGCAGGACTTTTCCCCCATCGAACCCGGCCACGTGCGCATGTATGTGTGCGGCATGACGGTTTATGACCTGTGCCACATAGGCCACGCGCGCTCGGTGGTGGCGTTTGACGTGGTGCGGCGCTGGCTTCAGGCCAGCGGCTACCGCGTGACTTTCGTGCGCAACATCACGGATATTGACGACAAGATCATCCGCCGCGCCACGGAAAGGGGCGAATCCATCGGCCAGCTCACCGCCCGCATGATTGGCGAGATGCACCGCGACTTTGCCGCGCTGGGCGCGCTGGCGCCCACGCACGAGCCGCGCGCCACGGATTACGTGCCGCAAATGCTCTCGCTCATTGGCCAGCTGCAAGACAAGGGGCTGGCCTATCCGGCAGGCGATGGCGATGTGAATTACGCCGTGCGCAAGTTTCCGGGCTACGGCAAGCTCTCGGGCAAGTCGCTGGACGAATTGCAGGCCGGCAGCCGCGTGGACGTGGACGCGGGCAAGCACGATCCGCTGGACTTCGTGCTGTGGAAGGCCGCCAAGCCCGCCGAACCCGAAGACGCCCAATGGCCCAGCCCCTACGGCCCGGGCCGCCCCGGCTGGCACATCGAGTGCTCGGCCATGAGCTGCGCGCTGCTGGGCGAGAGTTTTGACATTCACGGCGGCGGCGCCGACCTGCAATTTCCCCACCACGAAAACGAAATCGCCCAAAGCGAAGGCGCGCACGGCAAGCCCATGGCGCGGCTGTGGATGCACAACGGCTTTGTCAATGTGGACAACGAGAAGATGTCCAAGTCGCTGGGCAACTTTTTCACCATCCGCGACGTGCTGGAGCAGTTCGACGCCGAGACCCTGCGCTTTTTCATCGTCCGCACCCACTACCGCAGCCCGCTCAATTACAGCGACGCGCACCTGCAAGACGCGCGCGGCGCCTTGAAGCGCCTTTACACCACCTTGCAGGCCGTGCCGCCCGCTTCCGTGGCGCCGCAAGCCATTGACTGGGCGCACCCGCAAGCGGCGCGCTTCAAGGCCGCGATGGATGAGGACTTCGGCACGCCCGAGGCCGTGGCCGCCCTGTTTGACCTGGCCAGCGAAGCCAACCGCAGCCGCAGCGCGCAAGACGCGGGCCTGCTCAAGGCCCTGGGCGGCCTGCTGGGCCTGCTGCAAGGCGATCCGCAAGCCTTTTTGCAAGCGGGCAGCGCGCTGGATGAAGCGGCCATTCAGGCGCGCATCGAGGCCCGCGCCGCCGCCAAAAAGGCCAAGAACTTTGCCGAGGCCGACCGCATCCGCGCCGAACTGCTGGCCGCCGGCATCGCGCTCAAGGACGGCCCGCAAGGCACCACCTGGGAAGCGGCCTGAGAGGCTGTTCCGAAAACCGGCGCGAAGCTTGGCCCCAGCTGGCTGGCAAGTCTCTTCAATCATCAAAAGAAGGAGCAAATTCAGGCCCCATAAAACCCCCTTTCGCGCAGATTTCCGTAGGAGGCCATGCTATCGAATACGGAGCGAAATGGCAGCGTCTTTCCGCCCTTTGCCCGCCTTTTGTCCGCCCTGCCCTGCCCGCCACGCCAGCGCCGCGCGCCTGGCCGCCATCTCCCTTTTCCGCCTCTTGTTTTCGCCCATGCCAGACGCCGCCCCTGACAGCACCGCCATCGCCACCCCGCCCTGGTGGCGCGAAGCCTGCGCGCACCTGAGCAAAAAAGACCGCGTCATGCGCCGCCTCATTCCGCAGTACGGCGACGCCTGCCTGGAATCGCGCGGCAACGCCTTCGTCACGCTGGCGCGCTCCATCGTCGGCCAGCAAATCTCGGTGAAAGCCGCGCAGTCGGTGTGGGACCGCTTCGCCGCGCTGCTGGCCGCCTTCACCCCGCAAGGCGTGCTGCAACTGGGCGCGCACGAGATGCGCGCCGCCGGCCTGTCGGCCCGCAAGGTGGAATACCTGCGCGATCTGGCCCGCCACTTTGACGATGGCCGCATCGCCCCCGCCCAGTGGCGCGCCATGACCGACGAAGCCATCATCAGCGAGCTGGTCGCCATTCGCGGCATTGGCCGCTGGACGGCGGAGATGTTTCTCATCTTCCACATGATGCGCCCCGACGTGCTGCCGCTGGACGACGTGGGCTTGATCAAGGGCGTCAGCCGCAATTACTTCGGCGGCGAACCCGTCAGCCGCCTGGACATCCGCGAACTCGCCCAGGCCTGGCAGCCCTGGCGCAGCGCGGCCACCTGGTACATCTGGCGCTCGCTGGACCCGCTGCCCGTGGTGTATTGACCTTGCCGCCAGCCCAGGGCGGCAGGCGCCCTGCCCTCCCGCCAGCTCTTGCCTTGCCTCTTGCCGCTCCTGAAGCCGCGCCCTGCCGCTCGTTTCACAAGGCCAGCCCGTTGGCCCCTGCACGGCCGGCCGGTCGGCAGCGATACAGTGAGCGTAAGATAAATAAAAACGCCCAGGAAGCCTTGCGCCCGTGATGAGCGTAGAGAAATGAGCGCAGAGAAGGCGCTGCGCCCGGCGCCGAATTTACCGCAGTTTAACGCGGACGAAGATGACAAGGATTTTTGACGCTTTCATTGCAAAATGCGGCAAAAATGGGTTGGCGGATTAAATTCGAATGCAATGCTTAAGGATGTCAGAATTTGACCGCGACTTAATTGAATTTGCCCGCAAACGTTAAAATTGCCTATCAGGATCGAGCCGAAATTCATTTGAAAGGAAATTTATGGCAGGTTTCGTAAGCAAGGCTAAATCCAAAGTTTTTGCCGCATGCGTTTGCATCGTTTTTGCCGCATGCGTTTATATCGGGTTTGGCGGGCCAAGCTCAAGTGCGAGCGAGCTGGAGGGCAGATGGGAGCTGGTTTCGCTAAAAGCGCAGGGGCAGAACTTTCAAGTCGCGGGACAAAAGTGCTTTGGCGATTCGTTTTTTGAAATTTCGGGCGATGAAGCGACGGTCGGAATCGTGGGATCAAATCCCGACGGCTCGTGCAACCGCAGCGCAGGTAAAAGCGGCCACAAAAGCCTGGGCGGCGGAAAATACGCGCTGAGCACCAAAGGGCTGGGCGAGTTTTGGCTAAAGGGAGGCACGCTCGAATACAAGCAGGTCGTCGCCGGGCAAGAGGTCGTATTCGTCTTTAAAAAAAGCGCGGTACAGGCAGGGTCTAGCGCAAATTCGGTGCAAACAAAATCAAGCTCAAGCAATCCCGTAAAAGACCCTGGCGTAAGGCATAGCGACGCAGGAGCGGACAAAAAAGGCTCGGGAGTATTCGGCGGAACGAAATTCAATATGCTGCAAAACACGAGCGAGGATTATTCCTTTTATCTGCGCGACGACGGCACCTACGCGAGCCGTTTAGAAAAACCCGACTGGCGCACGCGCATCGACGGCACGTATAAGGTCAAGGACGGCATACTAACGATAACCAGCAACGACGACTATGACACGAGCTACTATTGCGAAAATGACGACTGCACCTTTTTGTGGAACTCGATCGGCACGGGATATCATATGTTTCAAGCCAAAATCGCCAGCGAAATGCCAAAAGACTGTTTCTCGTTTCGAAAGGCCAGCTCATCGTCCCTGCACGACTGGTCGGGCGGCAGCGATACCGTAAGCGTAGGCGTGAGCGGGTACTACTGCTTCGACGGCAAAGGGCGCTTTAGCTCGGGCGGATCGTCATACGCTACGGCAAGCTCGGGCACGGCGGGCGGCGGCATAGGCGGAGGCAGCTCAAAATCGCGCAGCGAGGAGGGCTCATACACGCTCGATCAAGGCGAACTCACGCTCAAATACGACGACGGTACGACCCTGCGCCACAGCTTTTTCTACACTCGGCCGCTCGGCAAAGATAAGAAGGCCATGGCGATCATCGACGGCGAAGTTTATCGCTAGGCTCGCGGTCATGAAAGCTTTTATGACTTTGCAGACCAAATCAGAAACCGCATGGTGCAGCGGTTTCGCAAAATACTCTCGAAAGGAAATCCATGGTTAAATCCAAGATCTTTGCCGCATGCGTTTTTGCCGGAATTTGCGGGCCAAATTTATACGCAAGCGAACTACAGAGTCGATGGAACATAATCTCAGCCGAATTAAACGGGCAGAGCATGCAAACGGCGGGGCAAAAATGCCTGGAGGATTCGTTTTTTGAAATCAACGGCGACGTCGCAAAATTCACGCTCAGCGATTCAAGCGGCGGCTCGTGCAAAAGCGGCAAACAAAGTTATGAATATAAAAGCCTTGGCGGCGGCAGATACGCTCTCATCGCAAACGGCGCGGATGCGGGTGAGTTTTGGATAAATGGCGATGAACTCAAGCTAAAGCAGCCCTTGGACGGAGGAAAATTTATAGTTTTCGGCTTCAAAAAAGATGCGGCCAATTCCACGGGCGTTGCGACAAATCAGGCTCAATTCAATATGAATGGCGCCAAGCCGCAAAGCGGGGGTGAGCTTGAAGGCAGATGGGACGTCGTCTCCGTTACGACGCAGGGGCAGACGTTCAAAACGGCGGGCCAAAAGTGCTTTGAAGATTCGTTTTTTCAGATTGCGGGCGGCAAAGCGACTGTTAGCATCGTGGCGGCAAATTCCGACGGCTCGTGCAAGACGGGCGCGGGTAGCAGCGGCTATCAGAGCCTTGGCAGCGGCAGATACGCGCTCGATAAAGATGCGGGCGAATTTAGATTAAAGGGCGACACGCTCGAATACAGGCAGGCGGACAATGACATCGTATTCACCTTCAAAAAACGGGCAGGCGGGGCAAGTTCAAGCGGCTCAGCGCAAGCCAGATCAAGCTCAAGCGCAAATCAAGCAGCAAATACAAAAGACCCTGGCGTAAAACACAGCGACGCAAAAGCCACCAAAAAAGGCACGGGCGTGTTTGCGGGCAAGTGGTTCTTCATAAACACCAATACTGACATATCCTTTTATCTGCGCGACGACGGCACTTACGCGAGCCGTTTAGAAAAGCCCGACTGGCGCACGCGCATCGACGGCACGTATAAAAAAGACGGCAAAAAAATCGTACGAACCGCCAACGACGGCGAGCAAAGCACATATAGCTGCGAGAATGCGGATTGCACGTTTTTGTTGAGCGACGGCGGATACCATCTCTTTAACGCTCAAATCTTGAATGAGGTGCCAAAGGGCAGCTACTCATTCACCTCCGTTGGCTCCATGTCCGTTTACAACGCCTCGGGCGGCACAGATATCGTTGGCGGAGGCGTGAGCGGGCACTATGACTTCGACGGCAAAGGCCGCTTCAGGGACGACAGTTTGTCCTACTCCTCCGCCGCCATGAGCAATGTGGGCGGCGGCGGAACAAGATCTAGCAGTAGCACGGGCTCATATACGCTAGATAGCGGTGAACTCACGCTCAGATACGACGACGGACGGACGCAGCGACATAGCTTTTTTTACATTCCGCCCACTAGCGAAGGAAAAGCGGGCGGAGTGGTCGTCGACGGCGTGATATATTTTTTGGATGAATAAATTTAGCGCGCAGCCTGGCTCGGTTTTGAATTTATAAACCCCGATTCCAAATACAAGCCGCCAGCCCGCCAAAGCGATCGCTCTAAAATTGGCAATTTAAATTTTGCCTGCGCTTTTACAAGCCAGCCAAATTTATCGATCTGACGGCAAATTTTTATCGCCATGTGATATTTGGCAAGAAGGGCGATGATGGATAATCCGCCCTTTTTTGCAAGGAAACCCGTGGCGTTTTTTGGGAATGACTACCTGGCCGGATGCCATCCGGCCATCATGGAACGGCTGGCGGCCACCAATCTGGAGCAAACCGCAGGCTACGGGCTGGACCCGTATAGCGAAAGCGCGCGCGAAAAAATCCGCGCCGCCGTGCACGACGAGCGGGCCGATGTGCACTTTCTGGTGGGCGGCACACAAACCAACGCCGCCGTCATCGCCAGCATCCTGCGGCCCTGGCAGGGCGTGATCGCCGCCGAAACCGGGCATGTGGCCACGCACGAAACCGGCGCCATTGAAGCGGGCGGCCACAAGGTGCTGACCCTGCGCAGCACCGACGGCAAGCTCACCGCGCGGCAAGTGCATGAATACGCGCGCTACTACCAAGCAAACCCGGCGCAAGAGCACCTGGTGCAGCCGGGCATGGTCTACATCTCGCACCCCAGCGAGCTGGGCACGGCGTATGCCAAGGCCGAATTGCAGGCCATCTCCCAGGCCTGCCGCGAGCACGGGCTGGCGCTGTTCGTGGATGGCGCGCGGCTGGGCTACGCGCTGCACGCGCAGGTCAGCGACATCACGCTGCCTGACCTGGCCGGGCTGTGTGACGTGTTCTACATTGGCGGCACCAAATGCGGGGCGCTGTTTGGCGAAGCCGTGGTGATTTGCAACGACGCCTTCAAGCCGCACTTTCGCGCCCTGATGAAACAGCGCGGCGCCCTGCTCGCCAAAGGGCGGCTGCTGGGCCTTCAGTTCGACACGCTGTTCACCGGCGGCCTTTACACGCGCATTTGCCACGGCGCCCTGGCGCACGCGCGGCGCATCCGCCAGGCATTCGAGGCCAAGGGCGTGGCCTTTCACGGCGAATCGAACACGAACCAGCAATTTCCCATTCTTGAGCGCCGGCAGGCGGACTATTTCGTGCGCGAATTCGGCTTTGCCGACTGGGAGGAGCTGGACGGCCGCCACGTGGTGCGCTACTGCACCAGCTGGGCCACCACGGCGCAGCAGGTGGATGAGCTGCTGCGGGCCATTGAGCGGCTTTGAGCACAAGCCGTAAATGCTTTTTCAAAGACGATTTCCAGCCAAAAACGCCTGAATATCTTGCAGACCTGATTAATCAACAGAACTGTCATCTTCCGACCAATATCTGACGGATTTCGATCTATCACGCCGCAGGCGTTTCAACGCCTTTTGCACAAGAGGATGGTTTTTTAATGCGCTATTATTCAGCGCAAAGGCCGTTGATGCCCTGACTTCAT
Organism: Ottowia cancrivicina; assembly: GCF_029813755.1. Classification (NCBI taxonomy): domain Bacteria; kingdom Pseudomonadati; phylum Pseudomonadota; class Betaproteobacteria; order Burkholderiales; family Comamonadaceae; genus Ottowia; species Ottowia cancrivicina. The sequence goes on from NZ_JARVII010000029.1 coordinate 11,651, forward strand.
CGAATGGATCCGTTGAAGCCTTGACGAGAGCTTTAATGGATTCGGGCGCGTCAATGTGCCCTAGAGCGGCTGCCGCTTCATTCCTGACATAAGGCGATGGGTCATTTTCGAGCGCATCTATCAGCAATGGCAGTCCCTGCTGCACAAAAGGCGGATTTCCGCCTTTCATTTGACCAAGCAGGAACATGCTCATGCCTCGCAGCACGGGTTTCGCAGACTGACGCAAGCGCTTGGCCAGGTTGAAGCCCCATGCGCCGCCATGCAGCTGAATCTTCATGGCGGCTTGACGCCTCACGCGCCAATCAGGGTCAGCCAGGAACGGCTCCAGCGTTTGCACTTCATAGAGCTGCATGGCCTGAAACAGCAGCATCTCCAGGCTTGATTCTTCTTTCATGTATCAAAGCTGATTCCGCAACCTATCACCCAGGCAACCTTTTCCTATTGGAGATAATGATTTTCATATTATCCACAACATAAATTAAAGCGAGAATGTTCTGCACAATTATGAACATGTCGAGACAATATTTTTGAATATATTTGAACTGGCTTGGTGATTTCGTGACCTCGTCATTTGTGCATGGCGTGGCGCCTGGCGATCTGATGAATTGAAATAGCCGGTTTTTTCATTGACAGACAGCCTATTCGTACACCACAGCCGCCTGCCCTTCGCCCGCTTCGGCGCGCCAGGCTGCAAGGGCTTCGTCGGTGGGCCAGGTGCGGGCCGTTTCGGGCAGCTCGAACTGGGCGATGGCGCCGATGGGGCGGCCTTCGGCATCCTGGCCGCGCCGCTCCACGGCTAGGCGCACGCTCAGGCCGCGCTCCAGCAGGCCGTGTTCGGTTTCTTCGGTCTGCGGCGGGTATTCATGGAGCAGGCGGCGCACATTGGGCGGGGTGGGGCCGACGGCCACGCGCAGGTATTTGCCGAAACGGCAGCGGGCGGCCGGCAGAGGCCAGATTTGCGTGAGCGTGACCTGGTTGCCGCCGGAAAAGCGGTCGGGCTGCACGCGGCCCAGGGCGATGACGAGTTCGTCGTCTTTCAGGCTGGCGGCGTGTTGGCTGAGCAGGGCTTCTTCGGCGCGGGCTTCGATGGCGGCGCTTTGGTCTTCCAGCCTGAAAAGGGCAAGCTTGCCGCGCTGGCCGTTGATGACGCGCAGGCCGCTGACGATGCCGGCGATGAGCTGCGGCTCGCGGCTTTCTTGCAGGCTGGCCAGGTCGCGGCGCACGAACTGGCGCACTTCCGGCCCGGCGGCGTCGAACAGGTGGCCCGAGAGGTAAAAGCCGATGGCGGTTTTTTCTTCCAGCAGGCGCTCTTTCACGCCCCAGGGCGTGACGGCGGGCAGGGGCGGCTCTTCGCTGCTGGCGCCGGGGCCGTCGCCCAGGGCGTCGAACAGGCCGCCCTGGTGGGCGTTGGCTTCGCAGGCGGCGGCGTAGTCCCAGGCCACGTCGAGCGCGGCAATGAGCGCGGCGCGGTTTTGCTGGAGGGTGTCGAACGCGCCGGCGCGGATGAGGGCTTCGACGGTGCGTTTGTTCACGCGCGTGCGGTCGATGCGGCGGCAAAAGTCGAAGAAGCTGGCAAACGGCCCGCTTTCGCCGCCCGCAAAGCCTTCGCCCCGGCCTTCTCGGGCGGCGACGATGGCTTCGATGGCCTGTTGGCCGGTGCCCTTGATGGCGCCCAGGCCGTAGCGGATGAGCTTGTCGCTGACCGGCTCGAAGCGGTAGCCGCCCCGGTTGATGTCGGGCGGCTCAAAGGCCAGGCCCTCGCGCAGCGCGTCTTCATGCAGCGCCCGCAGCTTGTCGGTGTTGTCCATTTCCACCGTCATGTTGGCGCAGAAGAATTCGGCGCTGTAGTGCACTTTCAGCCAGGCGGTGTGATAGGCCAGCAGCGAGTAGGCGGCGGCGTGGCTTTTGTTGAAGCCGTAGCCGGCGAACTTTTCCATGAGGTCAAAGACTTCGTCGGCCTTGTCTTCGCTGATGCCTTTTTGGGCCGCGCCTTCGCGGAAGATGAGGCGGTGGCGGGCCATTTCTTCCGCTTTTTTCTTGCCCATGGCGCGGCGCAGCAAGTCGGCGCCGCCCAGGCTGTAGCCGCCCAGAATCTGGGCGCTTTGCATCACCTGCTCCTGATAGACCATGACGCCGTAGGTTTCGCTGAGCACGCCTTCGAGCAGCGGGTGGGGGTAGATGACCGGCTCTTTGCCGTGCTTGCGGCTGATGAAGCTGGGAATCAGGTCCATCGGCCCCGGGCGGTAGAGGGCGTTCAGGGCAATCAGGTCTTCCAGCCGCGAGGGCTGGGCGTCGCGCAGCATGCCCTGCATGCCCCGGCTTTCAAACTGGAACACGGCTTCGGTGCGACCTTGCTGGAAAAGCTGGTAGGTGGCTTTGTCGTCCAGCGGTATGTTTTCGTAGGCGAAGGCTTGCTGGCCGGGGTGGCGCTGCACGATGAGTTCGCGCGCGATTTCCAAAATGGTGAGCGTGGCCAGGCCCAGAAAGTCGAACTTGACCAGGCCGACGGCTTCCACGTCGTCTTTGTCGTACTGGCTCACGGCCGAGTCGCTGCCGGGCTGCTGGTAGAGCGGGCAAAAGTCGGTGAGCTTGCCGGGGGCGATGAGCACGCCGCCCGCGTGCATGCCGATGTTGCGCGTCAGGCCCTCGAGCTTTTGCGCCATTTCCACCAGGGTTTTCACCTCTTCGTCTTGCTCGATGCGCTCGCGCAGCAGCGGCTCGGCGGCTATGGCGTATTTCTCGCGCTCGGCCTCGCTCAGGCCGGCGGGCGGATATTGCAAGCTGACGGGCTTGCCCGGCTTGTTGGGGATGAGTTTGCTGATGCTGTCGCAAAAGCTGTAGCTCATGTCCAGCACGCGCCCCACGTCACGGATGGCGGCGCGCGCGGCCATGGTGCCGAAGGTGGCGATCTGGCTGACGGCTTCGCGCCCGTATTTGCCTTTCACGTAGTCAATCACGCGGTCGCGGTTGGCCTGGCAAAAGTCCACGTCAAAGTCGGGCATGGACACGCGCTCGGGGTTCAGAAAGCGCTCGAACAGCAGCTTGTATTGCAGCGGGTCCAGATCGGTGATCTTCAGCGCGTAGGCCACCAGCGAGCCAGCGCCGGAGCCGCGCCCCGGCCCCACGGGGCAGCCGTTGTGCTTGGCCCAGTTGATGAAGTCGCCCACGATGAGGAAGTAGCCCGGAAAGCCCATTTTCAAAATGGTGTCCAGCTCGAACTCCAGCCGCTCCAGATATTCGGGGCGGCGCTTTTCGCGCTCGGCCTCGTCGGGAAAGCGCAGGCGCAGGCGCTCTTGCAGCCCGTCCAGCGAAGCCTGGCGGAAGTAGCTCTCGATGGTGTGGCCCGCAGGCACCGGAAAGTCCGGCAGGCGCGCCTGGCCCAGCGTCAGCTCCAGGCCGCAGCGGCGGGCGATTTCAGCCGTGTTGGCCAGCGCCGAAGGCACATCGGCAAACAGCGCCTGCATTTCCTCGCTGGTTTTGAAGTGCTGCTGCGGCGTGAAGCGCCGCGCGCGGCTTTGGTCGCCCAGCATCTGCCCTTCGGCAATGCACACGCGCGCTTCGTGCGCCTCGAAGTCGCCCGCCGCCGCAAACTGAATGGGGTGCGTGGCCACCACCGGCAGCCGCAGCCGGGTGGCCAGGCGCACGGCGGCGCGCACGTGCGCCTCGTCATCGGCGCGGCCCGCGCGTTGCAGCTCCAGATAAAAGCGGTGCGCAAACACGCCCGCCAATTGCAGGGCCAGCTTGCCCGCGCGCGCCGCATCGCCTTGCACCAGCGCCTGCCCCACCGGCCCGGCCTGCGCGCCTGACAGCAAGATGAGGCCGCCCGACAGCTCTTGCAGCCACGGCCAGCGCGCCACCGCCTGCCCGCTGGCCGCGCCTTGCGTCCACGCGCGCGCCAGCAATTCCGACAAATTCAAATAGCCATCATGGTTTTGCGCCAGCAGCAGCACGCGCGACAGCGCGCTTTTGTCCTCGCCCAGCCCTTCCAGCGTGACTTCCGCGCCCAGGATGGGCTGCACGCCCTTGCCCCGCGCGGCCTTGTAGAGCTTGACGGCGCCGAACATGTTGTTCAGGTCCGTCACCGCCAGCGCGGGCTGGGCGCTTCGGGCCGCCAGCTTCACGGCTTCGTCAATGCGCAAGGTGCCATCCACCACGGAAAACTCGGAATGCAGACGAAGGTGGACAAAAGGCTGGGCAGACATGGGTAGAGAGGAAAAAAACAGGAAACAAGCGGCCCCGCGCCACGGCGGAGCGCGGCCGGCAGCCGCACGGAAACCGGAAAAGCGGGGATTGTCGCCCTTGCCATTCGCCGCCTGCGGGCAAGGGCGGGTGCCAAGCGCCCGCGCCTGGCTGGGCTTGCGGCCTGCTGTTGAGCGCCCGCACGTTCAGCGCATGCTCCGCATCGGTCCGGCAGGCCGCGCGCCAAATTGAAGCGGCGGGGTCAGGCGCGGCGGGCGGCGCTCCGCAGGCCCTGACCGGGAAACATCAAAAACAGGAGCTGATTTCAGGGGTAATGAATGCCGTTCTGCGCTTTCTACACTAGGACATCATGCTATGGTTAGAGGAGCGAAATAAGGCGCCAGAAAAGCAAGCGGAGGCGCTCAAAAAATCCGCATGGGCAGGGCCAAGTCTTGCCGCCTGAAGCGGCGGCCTGCGGCAGGGACGCGCATGCGGATGAAGCCGCCCTTTTTCTGCGAGCGCTTTGCGCCGCGCTTTGGACGCCCACACGTCTGCAACAGGCAGATTGCGATCAGGTTGTCAGGCTGCCTGGGCCTTGCCTTGCGGCGTTTGTGGCGCTGGCGGCGCTTTATTCGTAGCCAAAGCTGCGCACGCGCGCCTCGTCATCAGCCCAGCCGGAGCGGACTTTGATCCAGAGTTCGATGAACACCTTGCAGCCCAGCAGCTTTTCCAGCTCCAGCCGCGCTTCGGTGCCTATGCGCTTGAGGCGCTGGCCGCTCTCGCCAATGATCATGGCCTTGTGGCTGTCGCGCTCCACCACGATCGTGGCGGCAATGCGCACCAGCCGCCCGTATTGGCGGCTTTTTTCTTCGTCGAACTTTTCCACGACGACGGTGGAGGTGTAGGGCAGCTCGTCTCCCGTCAGGCGGAACAGCTTCTCGCGCACGATTTCACCCGCCAGGAATTTTTCGCTGCGGTCGGTCAGATCGTCCGCATCGTGCCACCAGGGCTGCTCTGGCAGGTAGGGCGCGCAGATGTCCAGCAGGCGGGCGACCTCCTGCGGGTTCTTGGCCGACATGGGCACGTATTCGGCGAAGGCATGGCGCTCCTGCATGTCGCGCAGCCAGTGCGCCACTTCGGCGCGGCGGTGCACGGCGTCAAGCTTGTTGGCCACCAGAATGACAGGCGCGCCCTTGGGCATGAGGGCGAGCACTTTGGCATCGGCCAGGCTGAATTTGCCTGCTTCCACCACGAACAGCACCAAGTCCACGCCGTCGAGAGCGCCCATTACGGTTTTATTGAGCGATTTGTTCAGCGCGGCCGTGTGGCGCGTTTGAAAGCCTGGCGTGTCCACGAACACGAATTGCGTGCCGCCGCCTTGCCCATCGGGCAGGGTGCGAATGCCTGTGATGCGGTGGCGCGTGGTCTGCGCCTTGCGGCTGGTGATGCTGATTTTTTGCCCCACCAGCGCATTGAGCAAAGTGGATTTGCCGACATTGGGGCGGCCGACGATGGCGATCAAGCCGCAACGCTGCCGGGAAGGCCCGGAAGAAGCAGGCGCAGATTCGGAAGCGCTTTCAGTCATGGGTGTTTTCAGGCCCGCCAAGGGGCCGTTTGGAGCTGGAGAGAAAGCCGCGGGCAGACGGCTTGCCTGGTTTCGGCGATTTCGGCGGCGGCGGGGCCTGAAGTTTCTCAAGCATGGCGGCGGCGGCGGCCTGCTCCGCCATGCGGCGCGATCCGCCCCGGCCATGCGCTGTCAGCGCCAGCGCCTGCACATGGCAGCTCACTTCAAACGTTTGCTGATGCGCTGCGCCCGCAATGCGGGTAACGGCGTAGTCTGGCACTGGCAAATGCCTGGCCTGGAGCCATTCCTGCAAGGCCGTTTTGGCATCTTTGGCGGCCGCCTGCATCTGCGGCGTGATTTCCAACCCCGAAAACAGGCTGCGCACCAAGGCATTGGCCGTGGCGTAGCCGCCATCCAGATAAACCGCGCCGATCACGGCTTCCAGAGCGTCCGCCAGAATGGAAGGGCGCTGCTGGCCGCCCGCGCGGCGCTCGCCGCTGCCCAGACGCAGCATGTCAGGCAGACCCAATTTCACGGCCAGGCGGTGCAACGTGTCTTGCTTGACCAGATTGGCCCGCACACGCGACAAATCCCCTTCAGGCTGTCGCGCCAGCGCCTCGTACAGCCAATGCGCAACGACCAAATCCAGCACGGCATCGCCCAGGTATTCCAGGCGCTCGTTGTGATCCGCGCCAAAACTGCGATGCGTCAGGGCGCGTTGCAGCAAGGCGGGTTGCGTGAAATGGTGGCCCAGGCGGGTTTGCAGGGCCTCGAAAGAGTTCATGGACTGGTGAAATCAATAGCCGGAGCTGCTTGTCGAACTTTCGTATTTGATAAGAAGATAAGCGGGACCAGCCAGATGAATTTCCTTGTCATAAGCAAAGCTGACAATGGTTTTCCCGTTGCTCTGTGTGATTTGAAGGTCTTTCCCTGAAATCGTTTCAATGTAGTTCACTTCCGCAGATTTATTGAAAGCCGCGCGAATCTCGGCTGGATTGCCGCCATTGGTGGCAGCGTGTTTTACCGCTTTCTTGATGCTCATGAATTCAGTAACCGAAGGCACGACTTGCGAGCCGACAATGAATAGCAAGCCCAGCAAAACGGCCAGAATAATCAGGCTGATCAGAGTAAGCCCGCGTTGTTTACGAAGTGAAGACATGATGATTCCCATCCCTTAGTTGAAAAATCCGATCCGGCTCAGATCGCCGATATTCATCCACACAAAAAACGCCTTGCCGACAATATAGTCATCGGGCACGAAACCCCAGTACCGTGAGTCCAGGGAATTGTCACGGTTGTCGCCCATCATGAAGTAGTGACCGGGCGGCACCTTGCAGCGCACGCCTTCGATGCTGTATTGGCACAGATCACGATGGGGGAACTGCGTCACACTGGGGATAAGGGTGGGGCGCTGGTCATCCACAATGATGTTGTGTTGCTTGCCTGGCGCTGGCGTTTCCTGCATCTGGCGGAAATACTGCACGGTGGATTTATCCAGAAACTCTCCATCCGGCGTCTGCGGCACAGGTTGCCCATTGACCGTAATCTGCTTGTTCAAATAAGTCACTTCATCGCCTGGCAAACCCACGACGCGCTTAATGTAATCCAGGCTGGGCTGCAAGGGATAATGAAAAACGACAACATCTCCACGCTGGATGGAATTGCCCTGCGTCACTCGCGTGTTGAATACGGGCAGACGAATGCCATAAGTGAATTTATTGACCAGAATCAGATCGTCAATGCGCAACGTGGGAATCATTGACCCGGAAGGAATCCGAAATGGTTCAAACACGAAGGAGCGCAGAAGAAAAACTGCCAGAATAATAGGGAAAAGCCCGGCCGTCCAATCCAGCCACCAAGGCTGCGACAGCAGGCGCTCGCGGGCCTCGCTGATATCGGCATCCACTTGGCTGATGCCTTGCGCAGCCAGCTCGGCGCGGCGCGCATCGTGCCGCGCCTCAAGCGCGGAAGCAGCGGCGCGGCGCCTGGGCAAAAAGAAAAAGCGCTCGGCCAGCCAGTACGCCCCCGTGATCACGGTGGCCACGAGCAGCAGCAATGGGAAATTGCCTTCGATATAACCCGCATACCAGGCAACGCAATAGCCGGCAAGAGCGGCCAATATGAATGCAGTCAATGCAGGCATTATTCCTCCACCTGCAAAATGGCCAGAAATGCTTCTTGCGGCACTTCGACCGAACCAATCTGTTTCATGCGTTTTTTACCTGCTTTCTGCTTTTCAAGCAGCTTGCGTTTGCGGGTAATGTCGCCGCCATAGCATTTGGCCAGTACATTCTTGCGCAGCGCCTTGATATTTTCACGCGCGATGATGTTGGCGCCAATCGCGGCCTGAATGGCCACGTCAAACTGCTGGCGCGCAATGATTTCGCGCATTTTGGCCGCCACCGCCCTGCCGCGAAACTGCGCCTGGCTGCGGTGCACAATAATCGACAGCGCATCCACCTTGTCGCCATTGAGCAAAATATCCACCTTCACCACGTCTGACGGCCGGTATTCCTTGAATTCATAATCCATCGATGCATAACCCCGGCTGACCGATTTGAGCTTGTCGAAAAAATCCAGCACAATCTCGCCCAGCGGCATTTCATAAGTCAGCATGACTTGCCTGCCGTGATATTGCATGTTGATTTGCACGCCGCGCTTCTGGTTCGCCAGCGTCATCACGGGCCCGACATAATCTTGCGGCATGTACAAATGCACGGTCACAATCGGCTCGCGAATTTCCTGGATGCGCCCCTGGTCAGGCATCTTGGACGGGTTTTCCACCTGAATGACTTCGCCATCGGCCTTTTGCACTTCATACACTACGCTGGGCGCGGTGGTAATCAGGTCCTGGTCGAATTCGCGCTCCAGCCTCTCTTGCACGATTTCCATGTGCAGCAGCCCCAGAAAACCGCAGCGAAAGCCAAAACCCAGCGCCTGCGACACCTCCGGCTCAAAGTGCAGGCTGGCATCGTTGAGCTGGAGTTTCTCCAGGCTGTCGCGCAAGGCGTCGTATTGGTTGGCTTCCGTGGGATACAGGCCCGCGAAAACCTGTGGCTGGATTTCCTTGAAGCCCGGCAGCGGCTCGCTGGCAGGCCCCAGGTTGTTGGGCAGCTTTTTCTCCAGCGTGATGGTGTCGCCCACCTTGGCCGCCTTCAGCTCCTTGATGCCCGCGATGACATAGCCCACTTCGCCCGCTTCCAGCGCCTCACGCGGCTGCTGCGCGGGCGTGAACACACCCAGGCTGTTGGCTTCATACGCCGCGCCCGTGGCCATCATCCTGATGCGCTCGCCTTTTTGCAGGCGGCCATCGACCACGCGCACCAGCATCACCACGCCCACGTAGGCGTCAAACCAGCTGTCAATGATCATGGCCCGCAAGGGCGCATCCGCCTTGCCGCGCGGCGGCGGCACTTTGGCCACGATTTGCTCCAGCACATCGTCAATGCCCATGCCGGTTTTGGCTGAAATCGCCACTGCTTCACTGGCATCAATGCCGATCACATCCTCAATTTCGGCCTTGGCGTTTTCCGGGTCTGCCTGCGGCAAATCCATTTTGTTGAGCACGGGCAGCACCTCCACGCCCAGATCCAGCGCGGTGTAGCAATTGGCCACCGTCTGCGCTTCCACGCCCTGGCTGGCATCCACCACCAGCAGCGCGCCTTCACAGGCTGATAGTGAACGTGACACCTCATAAGAGAAATCCACATGTCCCGGCGTATCGATCAGATTGAGGTTGTAAACCCTGCCATCACGCGCTGCATAACGCAAAGCCGCCGTTTGCGCCTTGATGGTGATGCCGCGCTCTTTCTCGATGTCCATTGAATCGAGCACCTGCTCGCTCATTTCACGCTCGGAAAGCCCGCCGCAACGCGCAATCAGCCGGTCGGCCAGCGTGGATTTGCCGTGGTCAATGTGGGCGATGATGGAAAAATTCCGGATGTGGTTCATTAAAACGAGGTTTGAAGTCCGGTTGCAAAAACACGCGGGCTGGCATGCGCCTGATTGTAGGCAATCATTTCACAGGCGCGCGGCGTCCGGCAAATCCGCCAAAAGCGGAGTCACCGGCTCCCTGCTCACGTCATGATGCAAGAAAGCAATGATGAACTGAATGCCAATGATGATCGGCAATGCTGCCAGCATCACGGTTCCGCTGGTTGCCGGCACATCCGTAGCCACGCTTTGCAGCCAGCCATAAATGCCAAAACCTGCGCCAGATATCAGCATCAACATACCGCTGATGCTATAAAGGCTGCCAATATTGAAATCACGCAGCAAATACTGGTAGGCATAGCGCTTGAAAAACCGGATGGCATGCTTGACAGCGAACTCTGGCAATACTTTTGTGATCTTCAGATTTGATTTTTCATCCGCATAAACAGCATTCATCGGAACATCATGAACGACAGCTCGAACCAGGCTCAGCTGATACAGCATATCGCTTTCGAAGAAATATCTTCTTTCCAGGTCATCCAGAGGCAGCTCCCGCAACACATGTACATGAATGGCCGTATAGCCATTGGTCGGATCCATGATGGACCAGTATCCCGAGCTGAATTTATTGATGATTGACAGGGCCGCATTGCCGATCAGCCTGATGGCAGGCATTTGCCGCAAGGATGCTGGTTGGAAGAAACGATTGCCTTTCGTGTAATCGGCATGTCTTTTTTCAATAGGCGTCGTGAAAAGCGGAATCAGCGAAGGATCCATCTGTCCATCACCATCCACCTTGACAATGATATCCATGCCATCGTCAAGCGCTTTTTTGTAGGCGGAGCGAATGGCTCCGCCCACGCCCTGGTTGCTTTCATGGAAGATGACATGAATGCGCGGATCAGTGCAATCCTGCTGGACCAGCAAGCCGCTCTCTTCAGGGCACTTGTCATCCACGACGTATATTCTTTGAACGCTGGCAGGTATTCTGGATATGACATCCAGAATATGCTTTCTGACCTTGTAGCAAGGTATGGCAACAGCAATTTTCGTCATTTCAGTGATGTGCGCCGGCAGAAGCCAACGCAATGCCCAGCATAATCAATATGCCGCCGCCAATGGTCTGGAGAGACAGCGGCTCATTCAGGAAAATGCGCGCAAAAACAGGAACCAGTAAAAAGGCCAGACCCATGAAAGGGTAAGCCAAATGCAGCGGCGCCTGTCTCAGAACCCAGATCCAGAGCAAGGTGGTGGCGCCATAGAGGGAAAGAGATAACCATATCCAGATATTGGCAAGCATGCCATGCAGCGTAACGGGCGTGGAAATAGCAAGCGCCGCCTGCTTGAATAATATCTGTCCAATTGCAATGCCAATAACACAGCTCAGCGTTAACAAGATCGTCGTGAAATTCATTTTTCGTCGCTTTTCCTGATTTCCCTGTAAATTGGGAGCAGCGCCAGCGGTGAAGCAAAAAAGCCGAGGAGGTAACGATACTCCCCCGCGATTGAGAAGAAAAACACGGCCGACAGCTGAAGCAGAAGAATTCCACAGACAGTCAGCGCGGGCAGATCTCTTCTGTTGAAAGCACGCAGAGTCACGAAGAGCAGAAGAATGATTCCCGGCAATGGCGACCATAATAGCCACCTGTTTTCAAAGCTGGCATCGTGAATAGCCATCAGCGCTTTTTCGGCTCTTTCAAGACCCCATTTCCTATAGATTGATTCGGATTTCGTTTTTTCGAGAACATTTTTGGCATATGTAGGACCGGGGAAACCGCCCTGGGCGAAGGCTGAAACAAGAAATATATTCACGCGGCTCGACATGAAAGCCGGAATATTCCTCCATAGATTATGCCTGAAAAATTCGCTGATGAGAATATCCTGCTGCGATTTCTCCATGGATGCAAGAGCTGGCCCCTGCGGAAAAAATATCAGAGGATCCCAGTAATCCCTGTCGTAATATTTGATGATGAGATCCAAAGGGGCGACGCTTTCCAGAGCCTGGATGGCCGGAGCAGAAACTCGCGGAGGATAAAGACCCATTGCATGAGGCTGAAGGAAATTGACGGTTTCAAACAGGGCGACGGGATACACCGTTCCTATAGGCGTTTTGTGCTTGTGATTGGCAACCCCATAAAAGGCGACCGTTACCCAGACCAGTGAAACGGCGGCCAGTCCCAATCGCTGTTTTGGAATGCGGATGACAGCCGCCAGAACGACTAGCGCAATGATATTGATGATTCCATTGGGGCGCGCGAAAATCGCAAAAGGAATGGATACGAACAGGATGAAGAAGGACATCCTTGAGACAGCTTTGTTCCTAAGGCATATCCATGTCTCAAACAAGAGGCCAGCCAGGGCGCACGCATAAATGCCATCAGAATATAGACTCGTTGTATAAAATACGAGGTGCGGAGCCAGGGCGACGAATGCCAGCAAAATGAAAAATGGTTTTTTTCCATTCTCATTGTAGACATAAGTCAGAATCCTTGCCAGAATAGCCGTCGCCACCAGTATCTGGACAATGACCGGAATTTCAACCAGATTGAATGGCTTGTAGAATGAATTGACGAACAGGTACCAGAATATTGGCTTTCCCGACTGGAATTCCCGGTTGCTCTCGACTTCCAGCAGGATGGCCAGAGAGTCTTCCCCAAGAATGCCGGGCCAAAAAATCAACAGATAGGAAAAATATACCGCAAACAGGGCCAGATATAAAGCGTAGAAATTGATTCTTTCGGGAAGACAAAAGCGCGTATTGCTCATGGTATTTTTGCTTGGCTTGAACCTCAGGGCAGGTTTTTCCACAAGATGCCAGGACAGGAATGCCAGGCCAGCCGTTATCGCCATCGAAAGCATCATGGCGCTCCAGAATCCATATTCCGGGTACAGGCACATGATGACTGTTTGCTGCACCGGAAAAGCGAAAAGATAAATTCCGTAGGAAAAGTCGCCATAGCGCCCAAACCGGCGGATGAATGGCGTACTGGCAGTGCCGAGGCTGATGACAGCGTAGGGCATGAAAGCAAGCAGCGCCGTGTAGCGCATTTTTGCAAGCAGCAGCCCGCCAGCCAGCAAGGCAAGCGCCGCCAGCCAGGTCCAGGGGCGTTTTTGCCAATACTCACGCAAAACGTAAAGGGCAGATCCGGACAGGAAATAGGCTCCCAATTCCCGTTTTTGATGAATGCTGTGATACAAGTCCGGGCTGTTTTTAGAAAAATACCATGCCAGGTAAGTAACAATGGCCGCCAGCCAGATGGTTTTCTTTTTCAGCAGTCCGGCCAGGCCACAGACCGCCAGAACAAGATAGCAGAGAACCTCGATGGGGATGGTCCATATCGATCCATTGACGCCCAGCGGATACGGATTTTTTTCAAAAACGCCTGGCAGTATGTAAACGGCAATGAAACGGAGATTCAGAAAATATTGCCAGGTGCCGCCGTGCGCATAGTAATCAGCGGCAGGCAGGCTGGAAACAATAGGCCCCAATACCAGGGCAGTCAGCGTAACGACAACCGCCAGGGCAGGCCATATTCTCAGCAGGCGGCGCAGGGCGAAGCGCAGGATATTGGGATCTGAATACCAGCTCTGGGTGACGAGATAGCCGCTGATGGCAAAAAATACGAGAACGGCAAATCCGCCAAAACTGTGCAGCCCAAAAAATGAAGGCTCCATCTGCCCGCTCAGGGCATATTGGTGGCTATAAAGCACCAGGGTGGCGGCCACAATCCTGACAAAGTCAAAATTGTTGGCGGGGTGTGCCGGGGTGGCAGTGTTCATGTTCACGACGGACTGCCTTGCAAAGCCAGCCCCGCGTGCTCCCTCAGCGGGTGAAACTGTATTTTGGGAAAGCGCTCCTGCGCCAGGCGCACGTCATAGGGGCTGGTGCACAAATAGGCCAGGGTGTCGGCGGCGTCGTGCGCCATGCGCATGGGGTAGGCGTCGGTGAAGGCGCGCAAATCGGCCGGGTCGTCAGCGGTAATCCAGCGCGCGCCGGTGTATTGGCAGCCTTCCAGGCGCACATCGCAGTCGTATTCGGTTTTCAGGCGGTGCTGCACCACTTCAAACTGAAGCTGGCCAATGGCGCCCAGCAGCATGTTGCCGCCTGCGTCGGGCTTGAAAACCTGAATGGCGCCTTCTTCGCCCAGTTGCACCAGGCCCTGCTGCAACTGCTTGGCGCGCAAGGGGTTTTTGAGCACGACGGTCATGAACATTTCGGGCGCGAAAAAGGGCAGGCCCGTAAATTGCAGGCTGGCGCCGTCGGTGATGGTGTCGCCCAGCTGCACGCCGCCGTGGGTGGTAAAGCCGATGATGTCGCCCGCATAGGCTTCCTGCACGGCTTCGCGGCGCTGGCTCATGAAGGTGACGACGCTGGTGGGGCGCAGCTCTTTGGCGGTACGCTGCACTTTCATCTTCATGCCCGGGGTGTATTTGCCGCTGGCCACGCGCACGAAGGCGATGCGGTCGCGGTGGTTGGCGTCCATGTTGGCCTGCACCTTGAATACCACGCCAGCAAAGCCCGCGTCTTCGGGATTGACGGTTTTTTCCTGCGGCTGGCGGTTCACGATGAGCGTGGACACGCGCGGGCGCGGCGGCGGCGCCAGATCCACCAGCGCGTCCAGCACTTCCATCACGCCAAAGTTGTTCACGCCCGAGCCAAAAAACACCGGCGTTTGCCGGCCCGCCAGAAAAGCCTCGTGGCTCCAGGCGGGCGATGCGCCCACGGCCAGCTCCATGCTCTCCAGCGCGTCGTCGAAAGCGCTGCCAAAGCGCGCGCGCAAGGCGGCGCTTTCGCTTAACGGAATGGTTTCAAAGTCTTGCGGGCGGCGCTCGCTGCCCGCTTCAAACACCGTCATGGTTTGCGTGCGCAAATTGATGATGCCGCCAAAGGACTTGCCCTGCCCCACGGGCCAGGTCATGGGCACGCAGGGCATCCCCAGCTCGCGCTCGACTTCGTCCAGCAAATCCAGCGGCTCGCGCACTTCGCGGTCCATCTTGTTCACGAAGGTGATGATGGGCGTGTCGCGCTGGCGGCAGACTTCAATCAGGCGGCGCGTCTGCGCTTCCACGCCGTTGGCCGCGTCAATCACCATCAGCGCCGAGTCCACGGCGGTGAGCACGCGGTAGGTGTCTTCCGAAAAATCCTTGTGGCCGGGCGTGTCCAGCAAGTTGATGACGTGGTCGCGATAGGCCATTTGCATCACGCTGGAAGCCACCGAGATGCCGCGCTGCTTTTCAATTTCCATCCAGTCGCTGGTGGCGTGGCGGCTGGCCTTGCGCGCCTTCACGCTGCCGGCAATCTGAATGGCGCCCGAAAACAGCAGCAGCTTTTCGGTCAGTGTGGTTTTGCCCGCGTCCGGGTGGCTGATGATGGCGAAGGTGCGGCGGCGGCGGGTTTCTTGGGCGTAGGTCACAAAAAAACGGTTTTCCGGTCAGGTCATCGGGGCGCTTGAGCGGCGCGGGCGGCAAAGCAGGTAAATGGCGTGCCGCCCGAAAGCGCAGGCCCCGGTTGCCAGTGCCTGCCAGGCGGAGCTGCTTGCGCCGTGAAATGGCGGGCGATTTTAGGAGGGCGGCAAAACGCTGGCCGCGCCAGAGCGTGGCCAGTGGCGCGGGCGTGGAAGGGCGAAGGCTCTTTTTGCTTCTTTTTGCGCCTTGATTCATCGCAGCGTCTGCGTCTCTTTCGCACGCGCAGCAGCAACCAGGCGTCAAGTCCACCGAATTCACTCTTTTGAGAGCCTGTTCAAAGAAACCGCGAACGCGGAATGGGCCGCCGGCGGCCTGACACCGCTTTTTTCGCTGCCGCGAACGGAACAAGGCTTAGGCCGCGCGCCGTATCCAGACAGCGCCTGTGCGCCAAAAGCGGCAAAGAGAGAAATAGGAAACGCCCCTAATCAGCTCCCGTATTCATAGCATGATGTCCTAGTAAAACGTGCGCAAACGCCGTTTTCAGCCTCTCAAATCCGCTCCTGTTTTTAATGCCATCAAGTGCCTTCTGGACACCTGTTCGCAAGCCAAGGCATGGCAACACAAACCTCTCAGAGCCTGCCCCAAAAATCATCCCAAAGTCTGATCATGCGCCGGATGCAAGCGATCTTGACGAAGGCTTCAGCCGAGGCCACGCTGACCTCGTAGTCCTTGGAGAGCCTTCTCGATTGACTCAGCCAGGCGAAGGTTCTTTCCACAATCCAGCGCCTGGGAAGCACCTTGAAGATGCGCTGCTGGCAACGCTGGATCACCTGCATGTCCCAGCCAAACATGCTCAGCACCCATCCAATCAGCGTGCCCGTGCAGCCGCCATCCACAAAAAGGGGCTTCAGCCACTCAAAGCGTA
Source organism: Ottowia cancrivicina (assembly GCF_029813755.1). Classification (NCBI taxonomy): domain Bacteria; kingdom Pseudomonadati; phylum Pseudomonadota; class Betaproteobacteria; order Burkholderiales; family Comamonadaceae; genus Ottowia; species Ottowia cancrivicina. Next base: position 27,658 of record NZ_JARVII010000029.1, read on the forward strand.
AGAACAGCCTCACTGGCAAAGCCCTGGCACCCACTCTGTCCTAAATGCCTGCTGAAGGCGCCACCACGGTCAGCAGCAGTCCCATCGTGTCTGAGGCCATGTAGCGCCTGCGCCCTTTGACTCTTTTATTTGGAGTTTGAGGACAGGCTCTGAAGCTGACGCCAGACCCTGCGCGCTTGGCTGGGCCAGGGTTAGAGCAGGCTTGGGGCCTTTTGCCGCTGTTTGGGTCTGCAAGGTAAACGGGGCGATCGCAAGAAAACGCCTTCGCAAGGTAGGTCATGCGAAAAAGAATAGATTTCAATATCATCCCGCACCCGCGTTTTCAGCCTGAAACATTTTTGACGAAGAGCATTCCTGAATACATGCGGCCAGCGCGCGGCTCTTGGCGGCGAGAAAGGCGGCAGAAAAAACCGCTTTTGCGCAAACCGCGCTTTCCGAAACTACTTTCTGACTCATTTTTCTTCATGCAAGCTTCCTTCAAGCCCCTGGCCCTGGCGGCCGCCCTGGCCTGCGCTGTGCCTTGTGCACTGGCGCAAAGCGCCGCAGATGACGAGGCCATTGATTTGCAAGAGGTGCGCATCTACGCCACTTCCGAAAAAGACATCGGCTTCGCCCCAAAAGAGACGGAGACAGCGGGCAAGATGCCCATGCGCATGGTGGAAACGCCCATGTCCATCAGCGTGGTCACGCGCGAAGAGATGGAATCACGCCAGACGGGCAATTTGCAGGAGGCGCTGGAGACTGTGGCGGGCGTCAGCCCCGTGAACTATGGCCGCCGGGGCTTTGACGATTTGTTCATTCGCGGCTTTGATTCCGGCGAGTCCACCATCATCGACGGGCTGGCGCAAAGCGGCAACAGCTCCATCGGCCTGCGCTTGCAGTCCTACGGCTACGAGCGCTTTGAAGTGCTCAAGGGCGCTTCCAGCCTGTTGTATGGGCGCGTGCAGCCGGGCGGCATGGTCAATGCCATCAGCAAGCGGCCCAAGCGTGACGCGCTGGGCGAGGTTCACCTGGAAGCGGGCAGCTTTGGCAACCGCGTGGCGGCGTTCGATATCAACCGGCCCCTGTCCGCGTCAGGCAAGACGGCCCTGCGCATCAACGCCCTGGCGGGCAACAAGAAAGACCCGACGGACCATGTATGGCGGCGCGACCGCTGGTTCGCCCCTGCGCTTTCGCTGGACTTTGGAACGAATACCGACTTCGTGCTGTTTGCCACCTACAACTCGGGCAACTGGATTCGCCAGCAGGGCCTGCCGCCCGAGGGCACCGTGCTGCCCAACCGCAACGGTCCGCTGCGCCACTCGCTTTTCACGGGCGACCCCGGCTTTGGCAGTTATGACCTGGCGCAGTACACCCTGGGCTACAACCTCCAGCACCGCTTTGCCAATGATTTCACCCTGCGCCAGAACCTGCGCTACGAGAAAGAAAGCGGCACGGGGCGCTTCATCTCCCTGCAAACGCTGCGCGCCGACCAGCGCACGCAAACGCGCCGTGGCACCCACCAGCAAATGGACGATCACCAGATCGCGCTCGACACCTCCATGCTCATGCCCTTTGAGGGCACCGGCATGAAGCACCAAGTGGTGGCCGGGCTGGACATGCGCCAAGGCACCAGCAGCCGCGCCCAGCACCGCTGCACCGTGCGCCCCATCGACCTGTACGCCCCCGTTTACTACCAGCCCTACACCTGCCCTGACAAGTGGGACAGCGACGCACCCACCAGACTGCGCACCGCCGCCATTTACATGCAAGACCAGATCAAGTTCGGTCAAGGCTGGACGGCGCTGGCGGGCCTGCGTTACGAAAAATCGCGCCAGCGGCAAGATGACCACGTCAAGAACACCAGCGCCACCCAGCATGACAGCGACGTGACCGGCATGGCCGGCATCGTCTATGAATTCACGCCCGGCTGGTCGGTGTACGCCAGCTACAGCCAGTCTTTCCTGCCGCAAATGGGGCAGGACTATCACGGCAACGCCTTCAAGCCCGAAACCGGCACGCAGTGGGAAGCGGGAACCAAATACGCCAGGGACGGCTGGACAGCCAGCGCCGCCGTGTTTGACCTGCGCAAGCGCAACATCGCCGCCGCCGACCCCATCAATGACGGCTACAAGGTACTGGTGGGCGAGCAGCGCGCCCGCGGGTTGGAGCTGGAAGCCGCAGCCGAGCTGAAAAACGGCCTCAAATTCACCGGCGCTTACGCCTACACCAAGACCGAAGTCACTCAGAGCACCAACGCCCGCGAAATCGGCCAGCCGCTCAACTACACCCCGCGCCACGCCCTCACCGTGTGGAGCAACTGGCGGCTGCCGCAAATGCCCGCTCTCACCCTGGGCGCAGGCGTGCGCTACGTCGGCAAACAGCATGGCAACAGCGCGTTCTACCTGCCCGCCTACACAGTGGTGGACGCCTCCGTGAGCTACACCCACACGAACTGGCGGCTCACCGCAGGCGTGAAAAACCTGTTTAACCGCAGCTACTACGCAGGCGCGGTACGCACCGGCGTGGTCTCGCCCGGCATGCCGCGCAACTTCAACGTCACGCTCAAGTATTTCTTCTGATGCAAAAAAACCGGCATTTTCTCTTCATGGTTTTTGCCGGGTCATAAAATCAAGCCGCCCGCCGCCTGAAACCGCAGAAACAGGCGGCGGGCGGCTTTTTTTCATTTTCAACGCACGGAGCGCGCCCATGTTATTCGTCGATAACCAGGAAATCACCGACCCCAGCATCAATATTGCGCTGGAAACCTACCTCGTTGAAAACCGGCTTGCCGACGAGCCAATGCTGCTTTTCTACATCAACGAACCTTCCATCATCATCGGCCGCAACCAAAACACGGTGGAAGAAGTCAATCAGCGCTATGTGGAAGAAAATGGCATTCACGTGGTGCGCCGCATGTCGGGCGGTGGCGCGGTTTATCACGACCTGGGCAATTTCTCATTCTGCTTCATTCAAGATGAAAATGGCATGGCGCGCAATTTTTCGGCCTTTACCCGGCCCGTCATCGAATGCCTGCACAAAATGGGCGCCACCGGCGCGGCCCTGCAAGGGCGCAATGATTTGCTCATTGACGGCAAGAAATTCTCCGGCAACGCCATGTACGTGCGCAACGGACGCCTCACAGCCCACGGCACCATTTTGTTTGACGCCGATCTGGACGCCGTGACACAGGCGCTCAAGCCCCGCGCCGACAAAATCGAATCCAAGGGCATCAAATCCATTCGCAGCCGCGTCACCAACATCAAGCCCTATGTGGCCAACGAATACAAGGGCATGAGCACGCGCGAGTTCCGCGACAGCCTGCTGCTCAATATCTTCGGCGTGAAAAACCGCGCGCAGGTACCCGAATACAGGCTTGAAGAAAAAGACTGGGAAAAAGTGCGCCAAATTCGCGCCGAACGCTTTGGCAACTGGGACTGGAACTATGGCCGCTCGCCCGCCTTTTCCAGCGAGCGGTATTTCAAGTTTCCCATCGGCGCAGTGGATTTCCGCTTTAACGTCGAGCGCGGCATGATTCAGTCCATCCGCATTTTTGGCGACTTTTTCGGCCTGGGCGACATTGCCGATGTGGAAAAACGCCTCACCGGCATTGCCTATCGCCGCGACGCCATTGAAAAAGCCTTCTCAGAAATCGACGTGAAGCATTATTTCGGCAATATTGAGGCCAAGGAACTGACGGACCTGCTCGTGGGCTGACTGGGCCGACGGGCTATTTTGCTCCTCTAACCATAGCATGGGGTCCTAGTGGAAACTGCGCAGGCAGGCATTTTGACCCCTTCATATTTGCTCCTGTCCATGTAGCGCCCCAGCCGCCTTGCGCCACAGCTCACCATGCGAATCCTCGGCATCGACCCCGGCCTGCGCACCACCGGCTTCGGCGTGCTGGATGCGGCCGGAGGCCAGCTCGCCTACGTGGCCAGCGGCGTCATCCAAACCGCAGACGCGCCCCAGGGCAGCCTGCCCGCGCGGCTCAAGCTCCTGTATGACGGCATAGGCGAAATCTGCCGCCGCTACGCCCCAGACGTGGC